>JAZKEH010000512.1:0-8666 GCA_040387155.1 Pseudomonadota bacterium
TTTCGACTGACATTCGCAGCGCTGTGGCATTGCTGGCACAGGGCGCCAGGACTTAACTCACGTGTCGACAAAGCCTGTAACTACAACGCCTGTACCTACCAAGCCAAGTACAACGTCCCCGGCAACTGCGTTGGCAGAGAGTCGCCTCGCGGCGATCAATGATCTGATGACGTCGCTGTATGCAGTGACCGGCACCGATTTGCGGGGCTACAAGGAGGAGACGCTGCTGCGTCGTACCGACAAGCGCATCGAAGAGTTGCACCTCGGTTCACTCGACGCCTACCGTGACTATGTGCGCCACAATCCGGACGAACTGACGCTATTGCGGCAGCAACTGTTCGTCACAGTGTCCACCTTCTTTCGTGATGCAGACGCTTTTAGCGCACTGACTGCGCAGTTGCGCGCGGCCTTGCTTGCCCACACAGGTCCCTCCTTTACAGTGTGGGTGGCGGGCTGTGGCACCGGCGAGGAAGTGTATTCATTGGCAATGTTGCTGCACGATTTGCTGCAGCAGGAAGGGTTGCAGCGAGAGCTGCGGCTGATCGGTACCGACCTGAATGCCCTGGCCTTGAATCAGGCGGAGGCGGCGCACTATGCAGAGAACCGCATCAATGCGGTGCCCGCTCCGCTACGCGAGCGCTATCTGCACAAACAGGCCGGCCAGTACACGGTGGCAACCGAAATCAGGACGCTGTGCAGCTTCGAGACGGCTGATGTGTTTGGTCCCTCTGTTGTGAAGGAACTGGATGTTGTCAGCTGCCGCAATCTCCTCATCTATTTGAAGACTCCCAGACAGGAGCGGTTGTTGACCCAACTGCACCAGCAACTTCGGCCAGATGGCCTGCTGTTCCTTGGCCAGTCGGAGTCACTGGCGCCAGCAGGCAGAACACTGTTTGCGAGTGTCGATGCTGATCACCGGATCTTCCGCAAAAGGCACGCGATGGTTTGACCTGGCTACCTAGGTGGCCAGCAGCAATTGCAGTAACATCCGGTCAATTCATTTCCAGGGAATCCGGTAATGTTGCGTCTTTTGGCAGCGGGGCGCTGATCATGATCGTGCTGGGGCTGAGTGCCAACTCCAGCCTGCGCGCAGTCAATGAGGCGGCGCAAGTCATCTACCAGGAGGACCTGCAGGCGATCAGCAGCATTCGCAGCGCCGAGGTCTACATGGCACGCGCAGGCCGTGAAATGCGCACCGCGATGCTGGCGGAAGATGCGCAATTGCGCGATGAGGCGCTGAATCTCCAGACCATGGCGCTGACCTCTCTGGAGGGCGCCCTGCGCGATGCTCGCGCGACCGAACTGCACGCCAGCGTCGGCGAAATAATCGATGCATTCGAACTCAATCTCGCCATCTACCGCAGCAACCTCGACAGGGTGCGCACGTTGTTTGCCAGCGACCCGGCAGCAGCCTCTGCGTTTATCACGAGTACTGAATTTCGCGCGGTCTCCACCGCGATGGATACCCAGCTGGAACAGGCAGTGGCGCTTAACGACGCGCTGGCTGAAGACGCGGCAGGCGCCGCTGCCGACACCGCCGAACGCAACCTTACGCTGATATACGATCTGTTGATCGGCGGCATGTTGCTCAGTCTTTTGCTGGGCTATCTGATCGCGCGTTCCATCCGGGCACCGATCCAGCGCCTGCAGGACACCCTCGGCGAGCTGGCCGACGGCAATCTGGAGTCGCGGGTGCCGCATACCACTGATACCAATGAGATAGGCGAGCTGGCGCGTTCCATCGTCGTGCTGCGCGGCAGTGCGCAGAAGATGGAGTCGCAGCGGTGGATCAAGGCGCAGGTCAGCGAGATCGTCGCGCGACTGCAGCGGGCGCCATCGTTTGCTGTGTTTGCGCAGGAACTGTTGTCGCAATTGGCGCCGCTGCTGCATATCGGGCAGGCCGCCTTCTATGTGTATGACGATCCCGCCGGGCTGCTGCGGCGCGCGGGCACCTTTGGTTTGACGAGGCCGCGTATTGATCAGGGCGAAGTGGCCCTTGGTCAGGGACTCATCGGCCAGTGCGCACAGGAGCGCAAGCAGATCAGGCTGACAGATCCACCGACTGACTTTATCTCCATCGAATCCAGCCTTGGCGCCGCACCAGCGCGCCTGGTCTGGCTGTTGCCGGTGGTGTTGCAGAACAAGCTGCTTGGTGTGCTGGAAATTGCGGCGTTCCGTACTTTCGCTGAGCGCGAAGCTGCCTTGCTGGACGAACTGCTGCCGTTGCTGGCGATGAATCTGGAGATGCTGGAAGGCAGCCTCAGTACGCAGCAATTGCTGGAAGAAACGCGCGAGCAGGCCACGCGCATGGAGAAACAGACCGTGCAGCTGGAAGAGCAGCAGGTCGAGATGGAAGCGCAGCAAGTCGAGCTTAGAGTGACTGAAGCCTGGTATCGCGGCATTGTCGATTCAGCACCGGAAGGCATGCTGGTGGTGGATGAAGCGGGTGTTATCACGCTATGCAACGCGCGCGCCGAGCAGATTTTTGGCTATGCCACGGGTGAGCTTGCCGGGCGTAATGTTGACGAGCTGGTGCCGACTACGGTGCGCCCGCGGCATCCCAACTTGCGGGCACATTTCATCACCGAGCGTGCCACCCGTGAGATGGGCTCTGGTCTCGACCTGAAGGGCGTGCGGCGCAACGGCGAGGAATTCCCGGTTGAGGTATCACTTTCCCTGTTGCCGGCGCTGAGTGGCCAGGGTCGCTCAATCTGTGCTTCGGTACGTGACGTCACCGACCGCAAAAAAGTGGAAGCGCAAATCAGGGAAAGCGAGCGCCAAGTACGAACAATGCTTGAATCGAGCCCAGTGGCAGTACGGGTGGCGACAGCAGATTCACATCGCATCATGTTCGCCAATCCGTCCTATGCCGCTTTGCTGGGTGGCAAGCTGGAGGACCTGATCGGCAAGGATACAATGTCTTTTTACCAGGATAGTGAAGGCGTGGGCCAGATATTCGAGCGACTCAGCAGAGGCGAGGATGTCATAAATTGCTCCGTCAGCCTGCGCGCTCTGGACGGCAGCATAGTGTGGGTCATGGCGTCGTACCTGCACATCGTTTACAGCGGAGTACCGGCTGTCCTGATGTGGCTGTTCGATGTGACAGAACTGCGCCGCGCCCAGCAGCTTGCCGAAGAAGCCACCCGCATGAAGTCGGATTTCCTCGCCAACATGAGTCACGAAATCCGCACGCCAATGAACGCGATCATCGGGCTGTCGCATCTGGTTCTGAAGACAGAGCTGGACAACAAGCAGCGCGACTACATCCGCAAGATCCACGGCTCTGGTCAGCATCTGCTCGGCATCATCAACGACATCCTCGACTTCTCGAAGATTGAAGCCGGCAAGCTGACGGTGGAGCAAAGCGATTTCGAACTCGACAAGGTATTGGACAACGTTGCCAACCTGATTGGCGACAAGGCCACGGCGAAAGGGCTTGAGCTGGTGTTCGACATTGATCCGCAGATTCCACGCCAATTGAACGGCGATTCGCTGCGACTCGGCCAGATTCTGATCAACTACGCCAACAACGCGGTCAAGTTCACCGAGCACGGCGAGATTGTCGTCAGTGGCCGTCTGCTGGGTGACGATGGCACCAAGGTGCATGTGCGTTTCGCCGTGCGCGATACCGGCATCGGCCTGACACCGGAGCAGTGCGAACGTCTCTTCAAATCCTTCCAGCAGGCAGACACCTCGACGAGTCGCAAGTACGGCGGTACAGGTCTTGGCCTTGCCATAGCGAAGCAGCTGGCCGAACTGATGGATGGTCAGGTGGGTGTCGACAGTGAACAAGGGAAAGGCAGTACGTTTTGGTTCACGGCAAAGTTTGCGAAGTCCACGGTGGTTGAACGCGAGTTACTGCCCGAGCCTGATCTGCGTGGCCGTCGCATCCTGGTCGTGGATGACAATGATCTGGCGCGTGCCGTACTTGAGGATCTGTTGAAAAGCATGACGTTCCACGTTGAGCAGGCACGGGGTGGCAAGGAAGCGGTCACCAAGGTGCGAACTGCTGCGCAGCAGAGCAACCCCTTCGATGTGGTGTGTCTCGATTGGCGCATGCCCGACATGGACGGCATTGCGACCGCGCAGGCAATTCGCGGCATGGGGCTTGATAACACGCCGCATCTGATCATGGTGACCGCTTACGGTCGCGAAGAAGTACTGAAGGAAGCTGAGCAGGCGGGTCTGGAAGATGTGCTTATCAAGCCGGTGAATCCATCAATGTTGTTCGACACAATGATGCGGGTGATGGGCAGCAAGCAGGCAGCCACGCCACGCGTGGCGGGTCCTGTGGTGGCAGCGTCCGTCTATGGCATCAGCGGCGCACTGATCCTGCTGGCAGAAGACAACGAGTTGAACCAGGAAGTGGCGAAGGGCCTCTTGGAAGATGCGGGGGCCAGTGTCGATATCGCCAACGACGGCGCAGAGGCAATCGCGATGCTGCCGCTCAAGCCTTACGACGTAGTGCTGATGGATATGCAGATGCCCGTCATGGACGGTATTGCAGCAACCGAAAAGTTGCGCAGCATGCCGCAGTATGCTGACCTGCCCATCCTGGCGATGACAGCGAATGCGATGCAGCAGGACAAGGATCGCTGCAAGGCTGCCGGCATGAATGATCACATTGCCAAACCGATTGATCCGGATGACCTGTTTGCCACACTGCGCAAATGGCTCAAGCGCAGCACTGCGGTTGCTGCCGTCGCAACCATCCCCCAGCAACCCGCTGATGTCGAGGCGAGCGTACCAGGGTTGGCCGATATCCACGGGCTGGACGTGAAGCTTGGCCTGCGTCGTGTACTCGGCAAGATGCCGCAGTATCTGCGCATGCTGGAGAAGTATGCACAAGGTCAGTGGGACGCTCCCGAACAACTGCGACAGGCTTTGGAAAAGAATGATTTTGCGACCGCCGAGCGCATTGCCCACACGGCGAAAGGGGTGAGTGGCAATATCGGAGCGCTCACCCTGCAGACACAGGCTGGTCTGTTGGAGACAGCCAGCAAGGCAGGCACTGACAAGACGGAGATTCTCGGCATGCTCGCGACTTTCGAGCGCGACCTGCGCGCGCTTATCGTAGAGATTCGCGCGGTGTTGCCGGTAGAGGCCGCTCCGGCACAGGCAGCAACATCGCCGGTAGACCTCAAACTGCTGGCGGGCCTGCTGGCAGAAAATGACAGCGAAGCCAGCGACTACTTCGATGAGTACCAGGCGGCGATCGCTGCCGCAGTCGGTAATGAGGCAGCGCGTGCAATCGCAATGAACATAGGCAATTTCGATTTCGACAAGGCGCTGGAACTGCTCGCCACCGCGGCGCAGCAGACCGGCATCACCCTGGATTGACGACAGCCAGTAACGGCCACAAGGAGCATGCGATGAACCCTGCCGAAAAACCCACGATCCTCGTGGTTGACGATACACCCGACAACCTCAGTCTGATGAGTGGATTGCTGAAGGACATGTACAAGGTCAAGATCGCCAACAGCGGCGAGAAGGCGTTGAAGATCGTCGCCACTGCACCAGCCCCCGATCTGATCCTGCTCGATATCATGATGCCGGAGATGGATGGCTATGCGGTGATACGCAAGCTGAAGAGTGATGTGGATACCCGGGCGATTCCGGTGATCTTCCTGACAGCGAAATCCGAGATCGAGGATGAGATGCTGGGGCTGGATCTCGGTGCAGTTGATTACATTACGAAACCGATAAGCCCGCCGATAGTAATGGCGCGCGTGAAGACGCACTTGCAGGTCAAACGCATGCAGGATTTTCTGCGCGACAAGGCGACGTATCTGGAAGAAGAGGTCGCGCGTCGTACGGCGCAGCTGGGCGCCCTCCAGGATGTAACGATTCACGCCATGGCCTCGCTGGCAGAGACGCGCGACAACGAAACCGGCAACCATATCCGCCGCACGCAGCACTATCTGAAAGTGCTGGCCGAGAAACTGCGGTACAACCCGCGCTTCGCGCACTTCCTGAATGACGACAAGACCATTGATCTGCTGTTCAAGTCAGCGCCACTGCATGACATCGGCAAGGTTGGCATTCCTGATCGCATCCTGTTGAAGCCTGGTCGTCTGACCCCTGATGAATTTGAAACCATGAAGACGCACACGACGCTGGGTCGCGATGCCATCCTGCATGCGGAGCAGGAGCTCGGCATCGAAATGCCGTTTCTGCGCTATGCCAAGGAGATTGCCTACTCCCATCAGGAAAAGTGGGATGGTTCAGGCTATCCGGAAGGGCTGAGCGGCGACGACATTCCAATTTCTGCGCGCCTGATGGCGGTGGCCGATGTATACGATGCGCTGATCAGCAAGCGGGTATACAAGGAAGCCATGTCGCATGAGAAAGCGGTCGCCATCATCGAGGAGGGTCGCGCCAAACACTTCGATCCTGATATGGTCGATACCTTTCTGGCTGTGCAGGGCGAGTTCCTTCGCATTGCCACCCAGTATGCCGATGGCGATGCGGAGCTGAAGGTCAAGGTGGAATATCTTAGCAAGGCGATCGGTGACTAGTTTTTTTCTAACGAGGGGAATTTCAATGTTTGTTATCAATAAAAAAATCGGATTGTTTGCGGCAACCGCACTCGCGTGGGCACTGCTGTCGGCAGCCAACGCGCAACCTGTTAATGAGCCGGCTCTCAAGGGGGCTATCGATATTCACTCGCACGTTGATCCCGATGGCTACGGCCCCGGCCACAACGGCCGCGCCTTCGATTCGCTGGAGCTGGCCAAACTGGCGCAGGAAGCCGGTATGCGCGGCTTCGTTATCAAGATGCATTACGACCAATCAGCGGATGACGCCTATCTGGTGCGCAAGCTCTATCCCGATCTTGAAGTGTTCGGCGGTATTGGTACCAATTTCGCGACGGGCGGTTTGAATCCCGCCGCCGTCCGCCAGATGGCAGATGTGAAGGGTGGTTGGGGTCGTATTGTGTGGATGCCGACCTGGGATGCGAAGCATTACGTCGAAGAAAATGGCAATGATCGTCCCTTTATCACAGTGGCGAAGGACGGCGAGCTGGTGCCGGAAGCGAAGGCCTTGATTGCGGCCGTCGCCGAAGTGAATGGCAAGACCCGCACGAGCATGGGCAACATGGTGCTCGCCACCGGTCACAACGCGCCGGAAGAAGTGCTGCTGATTGTGCGGGAAGCACGCTCACTCGGACTGCCGGTTGTCGTAACCCACCCGTTGCTTGAATCTGTCGGCATGAACATTGAACAGATGAAAGAAGCTATTGAGATGGGTGCGTATCTTGAATTCGTCACGGGGTTCATAGGTGAAGAAGCCACGATCCGCGAATACGTTGAAGCGATTCGTGAGGTGGGCCCAGAGTATTGCATCGTCTCAAGCGACAGAGGGCAGGGTCGAGGCGATGAAGGTCACGATAGTGAGGCTATGTCGCATGTGCAGGGACTCGCCCAAGCGGCAGCCATCCTGCGCAAGAACGGCTTCAGCGAAGCCGAGCTTGATCTGATGTTCAAAACCAATCCGGCGCGTCTGCTTGGGTTGCCAGATCGTTAATGGTTGATCAAAGAGCTGCTGCGTGGTGGTTGGAGTTCGGTCTACACCACCGCCAGCGGCAAACTGACAACAAATTGGCTGCCCTTGCCAATGCCATCGCTGCTGGCGGTCACGGTGCCGCGATGCATCTCCACTATCCGTTTAACCAGCGTAAGTCCGATGCCAAGTCCGCCCGGGCTGTGCACGCTGGCCGATTCTCCCTGCACGAACATCTCAAAAATCTGGCGCAGCATGTCGTGCGAGATGCCGATGCCGTCATCGGCGACGGCTATCTCAACAGCAGATCCCGGCGTGGTGATGTGGATGTTGATGTGTCCATCCTTGGAAGAATATCTGGCGGCGTTGTGAACGATGTTGCTGATCACCTGCTTGAGTCGTGTTTCGTCAGCGGTTATCCAGATGTCAGAGTCGTGGCGATGCAGCAAGACGGTATGGTTTCTTTCCTTGAGCGCGGCACTGCACATTTCGACGGCTGCCGTGACGAGCGCATTCATTTCGACCGGTGACCTGCGCAGTTCAACCTTGCCCTGGCTGATGCGCGACACATCAATCATGTCTTCAATCAGCTTGCTCATCTGTTGGGCCTGCCGGGTCATTGAGTCGTGACATCTCGCTGATTTCTCCGGACTCAACGCCGGATACAGGCGCAGGATTTCGAGATTCATGCTCATTGTGCCGAGCGGATTGCGCAGTTCGTGGGCCAGCATGGCAAGGAACTGGTTTTTACGCTCATCGGCATGCTTGAGTTCGATCTGGTTGTCGCGCAGTTCCTGCAGCGTGGCGAGCATTTCCGAATTCTGCTTCTCGAGTTCCTGCAACGGAGTCTTGGGTTTGCGGCCGATCAGCTCCTGCGTACGCAAATTCAGATCTGCCGGTGTCAGTCTCGGCGCCGTGCGCGGCAGGTACATCTCCAGCGTGACCACAGTACCGCCGGTGGCGGGTGAGTGGATCGTCAGGACATCGACCATGCGCTTGGCACCGGTAATGCCCAGAGGAATCCGGCCATTGTCGTGGGCATGGCCTTCCCAGACGGCGGCGACATCAGCAATGCCGGGGCCCATGTCCGTGATCACTGCGACGACTGACTGCGGCAAGCTGTGATCGCGCGGGCCCTTGAACGAAAACGCCGCCGTACCACC
>JAZKEH010000513.1:0-1825 GCA_040387155.1 Pseudomonadota bacterium
CGACCTGCACGACGACGTCGGTGCACGTCTTGTATCGATCATGCACGCGCGTGAGAGCGACGAGCAGTCCCGCATGGCGCAATCGGCGTTGTCGTCGTTGCGCGAGACGGTGTCGAGCGGCAATTTCCAGGACGAAAAGCTGTTTGATCTGCTGACCGACGCCAGTCACAACATCGAAGCGCGTTGTCACAACAGCGATCTCAGCTATACCGCGCCGCAGTTGGAAGGTGTGCCCGACATCATCATCAGCGGCAACCGCTGCTACCACCTCAAACGCATCCTGCAGGAAGTGGTGTCCAACATCATCAAGCACGCCGGGGCCACCGAAGTGAGCATGCACGTGAGTCATGCGGATGACGTACTGGTGCTGGCTCTGCTCGATGACGGGCGTGGCTTGAGCGCGGCCGACATCGCCGGCAATGGCATGACCAATATCCGGTTTCGGGCGAAAGAAATCGGGGGCGAGGCGCGCTGGCACAGCGGCCCGACGAGTCAGGGCTGCCGGTTTGAACTGCGGTTGTCGCTGGTTCCGGAACAGACGGCCTGAAATCCCTTCAATCTCTTCGTGTTCAGCCGCTTTTTATCCGGGTTACGGCTTTACGCTGACCTGCAAAATAGGGGATCATCGCCAGCTGTTTTTGCTGGTACTCCAACAACATAAACAACCGGCAACAGCAGGGCAGGACCAATGGTGTGACCCATTAAAAGGCGCACACAAACTTTCCACAATTCAGCATCACACATTAACCAAATCACTCAACCACCACTCAACCAATAGAAAGGGGCCACGACTATGTGGGAACAGAATTACATTCCTATCGCGGACAGTCCGTTACTCTCGGCTTTGATTGCCGCCATTCCCATCTTCGTCCTGCTGACCCTGATCGGCATCATGCGAAAGCCCGCCTGGGTTGCCGCTGTGTCGGGCCTTGCTTCAGCTTTCGTTATTGCACTGCTGGTCTACGGCATGCCGATCAAGCTTGCACTCAGTGCCGTCACCTTCGGCGCAGCCCAGGGTCTGTTTCCGATTGGCTGGGTCGTGTACTGGGCCATCGTGCTGTACCGCATCACGCTCGATACCGGCAAGTTTGAAATCATCAAGGACTCGATTGGCGGCCTTACCCCTGACCGTCGTCTGCAAGCCATGCTGATTGCCTTCGCCTTCGGCGCCTTTATTGAAGGCGCCACCGGTTTCGGTACCCCCGTTGCCGTTGCCGCTGCCATGTTGGCCGGTCTTGGTTTCTCGCCGTTCTTTGCTGCCGGTATCTGTCTGTTGGCCAACACCGCTCCAGTGGCGTTCGGCTCCATCGGTACCCCGGTTGTCACCCTGGCCAGCATCACTGGTCTGCCAGAGCTGGAACTCAGCGCCTGGGTTGGCCGTCTGTGCGCGCCGATCTCCATCTTCGTGCCTGCCTACCTGATCATGGTCATGGGCGGTATGAAGGCGTTGAAGGGTGTAATTCCGGCTGCTGCCGTGTGTGGCATCTCGTTTGCCAGCGTGCAGTTCCTGGTCTCCAACTACATGGGCCCGGAGCTGGTGGACATCATCGCGGCGTGCTGTTGTTCAAGGTCTGGCAGCCTGCAGACACCTTTGCCTTGCCGGGCGATACCCACGGCTCCATGACGATCCGTTCGCATCCGTTCAGCGAAACCTTGCTGGCCTGGTCGCCGTATCTGCTGCTGGTTGTCTTCGTTCTGGTGTGGGGCAGCCCATGGGGCAAGGGCATTCTTGACCAGTTCAACATCGTTATCGAATGGCCAGGTCTGCATAACCAGATCATCCAGAGCCTGCCGGTAGTGAACACGCCGACACCCTATGCTGCTC
>JAZKEH010000514.1:0-1852 GCA_040387155.1 Pseudomonadota bacterium
TCGGCGCGCAACTGTCTGCAATGTCGCGTTCGGAGCCATCGATGGCAACCAGCACTGTATGATTGGCCAGCCCCTGGATAGTGCCCTTTGCCAGAGTTTCCATTATCGGTATGGGCGCTGGTTGGCGCGTCTGCTTGTTTACGATCTTGAATACTTCTTCGACAGGACGTCCAGCCGCATCGGTCCGCGACCAGCCGGTAAGAAGTTCGGCGACAGGATTGAGCAGAACGACTCGTGCGTTTGCATCGGTAGTGAGGACTGCGTCCCCAATGGAATTAAGCGTAATGACCAGTTTATCTTCGCTTGCCTGCAAAGTAGCGTAGGCCTCCATCAGGCGTTTGTTCAAATGCTCCTGGTCAGTGAACAGTTGCTGTTTTTCCGCCTCGATCTGCTTGCGTGCGGTGTTGTCGGTGCCGATGAGCAAATAACCGATTATGGCGTCTTGCGAATCACGCAGTGCCGTTACCGACACGACTGCGGGAAAGCGGCTGCCATCCTTGCGGATGTAGGTCAGTTCGTAGATATCCTCAATGCCACGCGACGCTTTGAACACCAGCGCCTCAAACCCCGGCGCGATAAGAGTGTCGAGTTCTGCGCTCAAGACACTTGCGCGTGTCACCAACTCATCAGGATCCGAAATATCTGCCGGCGTAATTCTGTTGAGCACATCGACAGCACGGTAACCCAGCATACGCTCGGCGCCGACATTAAAAATCTGGATCACACCTTTCGCATCGGTGGCGATGCTCGAAAAATTGGCGCTGTTGAAAATAGCTGTCTGCAACGCGCCGGTCTTGAGCAGGTCATCCTGGCGCTGTAGCTCCAGGCTCATTGCTTCCGTGCCCGCAGCACCTGAGACCTTTGGATCTTGAACTTGATTTGGCACTAAAACTCCAGAGAACAATAGCGGGATGGCTTGATTGGAAACGGCAATTACTTTATCGGGCGCGAACCAGCTGTCGCCATACGCGCGCCACCCTCTGGTGAAACCGCGGCTGGCACAGCGCGTAACTGCTCCACGTCGGCCAGCAGACGGCGCATTTCTTTCTTGACCACGGCATAACATTCACAACTTGCCGCTTCGAGGCCCATGCGGCTCGTGACGGAGATATGGCCACGCCGGTAATTGATGAACCCGGCGCGCTGCAGATTGCCAGCCGCTTCGGTAATTCCTTCGCGGCGCACGCCAAGCATGCTGGCCACAAGTTCCTGTGTCATCACGAGGTCGTTGCTCGCACAGCGGTCCAGAGTAAGCAGCAGCCAGCGACAGAGGCGCTGCTCGACAGTGTGATGGCGATTACATGCAGCCGCCTGGCCCATCTGGGTCATAAGCGCCTGCGTATAACGCAGCAGCAGTCCCTGCATGAAACCCGCACGTGCGAACTCCTGCCTGATGATGCGGCCCTCGACTCGGTAACCATGACCGGCGGTCTGAACCACAGCCGAACTGGACGTGGTGTCGCTGCCCATGATCAGTGCAACCCCAACCATGCCCTCGTTACCAACACCCGCAGTTTCTGCGGACGCTCCAGACGCGGTGACGTAATGGAGGGATACGATGGAGGTAGCAGGAAACCACACATACGACTGCTTTTTACCAGGCTCATATAACATATCGCCCAGCAGCATCGGCACGAGCTCCAGGTGGCCAAGCAAACGTTCGTAGTCCTGGGTCGGCAAGGCTGCAAGCAGGTGATTCTGATTGGGGCGGTGTATGCCAGCGATAGCCATGGTGTTCCTGAGATCTTTGCCTGGAAAAATATCTAGTTGAGTGCTGGCACTTCCACGCCCACGCCACGGTAGCCGATAAAGTTGCAGTTCTGGCCGAACATTGCCTGGCCGCTTACGCGAA
>JAZKEH010000515.1:0-4006 GCA_040387155.1 Pseudomonadota bacterium
GTGTCGATCGGCCAGTACTTCAGCATCCTTGGCAAGGTCTTCAAACAGATGACCTTCTCCTTGCTGACCATTGGTTCCGTACTCGCCTTGGCAATCCTGATGAACTACTCCGGCTCCATCGTCACGATGGGTCTGTCGTTCGCGGCCACTGGCGTACTGTTCCCGTTCTTCAGCGCACTCTTGGGCTGGCTCGGTGTGTTCCTGACAGGTTCCGATACCTCAGCCAACGCGCTGTTCGGCAACCTGCAGGTAATCACTGCCAACCAGTTGGGCCTTGATCCGGCGATGATGGCTGCGGCCAACTCGGCCGGTGGTGTGATGGGCAAGATGATCAGCTTGCAGAGTCTTGCGGTTGCCGTTGCTGCTACTGGCATGGCGCGTTCGCAGGAAGGTGAGCTGATGCGCTTCACATTCAAGCACAGTATCTTCCTGGCTTCGGTGCTGGGTGCGTTGTCGATGCTGTACGCCTATACGTTCTGACAGGCGGTTTGAGTTACAAAAAAGGCGCGTCTATGACGCGCCTTTTTTTTGCCTAGACTTTCAGCGAGAACGGCGTGAAGTTGGTACTTGTGTCGTAGAAGTCTTCGTTCTCTGCCTTCTTCAGTTTGTTCACGACAACGTACGTCACTGGTGTCATGACAATCTCGACAGTGATCTTGAAGCCCCAGTTGAAGGCAATCACGGCGAGCAGGGTGTCGAAACTCCAGATGCCGGCGAAGGCGATGGGATAGAACAGGATGCTGTCGACGCCCTGGCCGACAACGGTGGAACCAATGGTGCGCAGCCACAACATGCGGCCCTGGGTGATCAGTTTCAGTTTTGCCATCACGAACGAGTTGACGAAATCGCCGGCCCAGAAGGCGATGATGGAACCGACCACGATGCGCCAGGTATTGCCGAACAATACTTCAACAGCGGGTTGTACCTGCAGGTTGAACGGTTCATCGGGTGAGGGTGGCAGGTTGACGATGACCCAGGCCATCAGTGACGCAAAGATCATCGCGCCGAAGCCGGCCCAGATCACTTTGCGGGCACGCGCATAGCCATACACTTCGGTCAGCACATCGCCAAAGATGTAGCCGAGCGGAAAGAACAGGTTGCCGGCGCCAAAGCTGAGACTGTCGCCAAAGAACGGCAAGCCGGAGGGCAAGGTGATTACGCCGACCTTGGCGGTGCCGATCAAATTCGAGCACAGCAACACGGTGACGAAGCCGGCCATCAGCAAGTCGTAATAGCGGTATTGGCGCGAAGGAGACTGCATGCTTACCTCTGTTGGTCAAACTGGTGGTGATGGCTGTTCAGCGACTGGAGAACAGTGTGGCCAGTCGCGCTGGAAGAGCGGGGATGCTGTCGATGTTGAGGCCGAACACGGTTTGCAGCAAGGCAGACATTTCAGCGGCACTTTGCACGTCTGTTTGCAGCGACGGCTGGTCGAGGCGATGGTGCATGTAGCGATTGTTCAGCAAGGCGTGGCGACTGTCACGATCAACGCGGGCAGCAATCAGGTCGTGTTTGAAACGCGAGGTCGGGTAAGTGGCGACGTACCAGTTGGCGAGTTCGTAGTCGCTGGGTGTCTGTGTCTCCAGGCTGAAACGGAATTTCGGTGACCAGCTGTCCTGCACCCATGCGCTGACCAGGTAGCTGTGGTCGGATCGCTGCAACTGCCACGGTTCATGCGACGTAGCCTGCGGGCCTTCCGTTGCCAATCGGAGTGGCGCCGTCATCGTCATGCCACCGAAGCCGACATCGACCAGCCATTGCTCATTGTCCAGTTGCACCAGCAACACCTTGTGGGTGCGCGGCAACGCAACGTCGGGAACGATGACACGGGCCGACAGTCCCTGCACGTTGAAACCAAGCGTCAGCAACACCCGCATGAACAACTGGTTGTGCTCGAAGCAGTAGCCGCCGCGACCGCCAGCAACCAGCTTGTCGAATACGGCATGTTCAGTCAGCGCGGGTGTGAGGCCGCACCAGCTGTCGAGATTTTCAAAGGTCAGTGCCAGTGGGTGTAAATGATGCAGCTTCCGTAGCGTCGCAAGATCAGCGTGGCTCTCGCCTGTAAAACCAATACGGGCGAAGTAGGCACTGAGCTCGGTGGCTGACAGCGGGGCATAACTCATCGGAATTTCCTGTCTATCAAACTGCAGCCAACGGCGTGTTACCGGATTATGCCGGATAGCGCCTGCCTTAGGCAGCGGGCGTGAATATGGTAGAGTCCGATCCATGTTATTGAGCAAACTTGCCCTGCAACCGCAGTCGATTCTGCAACTGACTGTCACCGGCTTCCTGACGGTGGCGGGCATTCTTATTGTGGCGTTGTTCATCACGGCACGGCAGATTGATGATCTGGGTGCCAGCAGCCAGCGCGTGTTGAGCGAGTCGGCCAACGGCATGGAAGCGGTGCGCATCCTTATCCAGCAAACAACCGCAATGGAACGCAATGCGCGCCAGTACCAGGTCGTGCTGGATGACAACCTGTTGAATATCTACCGCGAGCGCCAGCGTAGTTTCGTTGGAGCAGTGGCGCGGCTGGTGGACTTGCAACTCGATGAAAATATCCAGCATGAAGTTGAGCAGATCCAGCGCGACGAAGAAGACTATTTCGGCAAACTGTTGATTGGTTCCTCGCAGGAAACCATCCAGAGCATCTACCAGTCGCTGCGTGAACGCAGCTATGGTCTCAATGATCTGCTGGCCAATTGGACCACGGCCCAGTTGGGCATCATCCAGCAGGAGACCGCCAGCACCCAGCGCTTGCTGCGCACGCAGGCCATTGTGTTGACGTCGGTGGCGCTCTTGCTCGCTGCGTTGTTCACCACGCTGATAACACGGCCGCTGGGTCAGTTGGAGAAAGCCATCAACCGGCTTGGCAGCGGTAGTTACGATGCCGGTGTTGTAGTGAGGGGACCCGCGGACTTGCGCAAACTCGGCAGCAGCCTCGACTGGTTGCGCAGCCGTCTGCAAAAACTCGAACAGCAGCGCACCGCGTTCTTCCGTCATGTGTCGCATGAACTGAAAACACCATTGGCCTCGATCCAGGAAAGTGCAGCGTTGTTGCGCGATGGTGTTGCGGGTCCGGTGAATCCGGAGCAATTGAAACTGCTCGCGATTCACAACAACAATTGCCAACGGTTGCAGGGGCTCATTGATGAGTTGCTGCGTTATCACAAGGAAATCCAATCCTTGCTGAATGCGGTGCCGCAACAGGTGCGGCTGGATCAGGTGATAGCGAGCGTAGTGGACACGTATGAATTTGCCTTGCAAACCGCCGGCTTGCGGACCGAAGTGCAACTTGAAAAGCTGGCCATAATGGGCGATGCGGAACAACTAAGGGTGGTTGTCGACAATCTGCTGACCAATGCCATCAAGTTTTCACCGGCCCAGGGCAGGATATTCCTGCGCTGGCAGTTGCTTGGTGACCGCGCAGTGCTGGAAGTGGAGGATCAGGGTCCTGGCATCGCACCGGAAGAACGGGAGCTGGTGTTCCAGGCGTTTTACCAGGGCACGCCACCCAGCGCCGGCCCGGCCCGTAACATGATCAAGAGCAGTGGACTTGGGCTGGCCATCGTGCAGGAATATGTCAGCGCCAATCGTGGCATCATCGAAGTAGTGCCCTGTACCACTGGTGCCTTGTTCAGAGTGGTGTTTCCGCTAACGGCGGCTTAGGGACGATCGTAAAGACAATCATGAACAGGATTGGCGTAAACAGGACCAGCGTAAACAGGATGCATAGACAGAATGCGACAACCAGCAAAAACCAGCCTCGCTTCGGCGATGTTGCAGGTGTGCGTGCGTCGCTTTTGTGTCTGTTGGTGCTGGCTTTGCTGGCAGGCTGCTCAAACCCGATCGGCCTCTCTTCCAGCACGATTGTTCCCGAGCAATCCGCGATGACTTATTTCCAGTGGCTGCAATCGGCCAGTGGCGATGCAATGCAGGCAGAGTTGCGCACTCTCTCCAGAGGCAACCAGGCCAGTACGCAACTGCGTGATATCAAGCGCGGGCT
>JAZKEH010000516.1:0-5304 GCA_040387155.1 Pseudomonadota bacterium
GCCGGCGAATCTGCATGATCCTATCAACCAGGGCGCCGTTATCCTGAAAGAAAGCGCAGCTGCACGCGCCTTCTTCAGTTTTCTGCAAAGCGACAGCAGCAAGGCATTTATTGCAGCAGCTGGTTACAGAGTGCCCTGAACATCGACCGAGAACAGCAGCTCGGCGGTTCCGGTGAATTCTCCTGCAATGAGGTTGCTATCCTGCTGCGTGGTACCGGCAAGTCCTGATTGGTAATGCCATCCGGCCGGCAGCTGCAGCGTCAGACCCGCCATCGTGCCGCTTACCGTTAACTGCAGCCGACGCGTCGTCGCAGTATCCGGTTGCACCGTCATCACCGCTGAATCTCGCACTGTCCACCAATCACCGAAATCACGCACCGTGGAAAACCACGCGCGATTACTGAACATCGTGAGAAAACGTCGCTCGAATTCCAGTTTGTGGTCGAGCACATCAGTGTGAATCATCACATTCACCAGGCCGTGATAGCGCGCGATACGCTCACTGAGCGCAACCGCTTCGTCAAAACGGTCACCCAGTGTGCCTGTCTCGTCTTCGATGGTGACGGGGAATTCATAAGCCGCCACTTCGCTGGCGTAGGAGCGATCATCCATCAGGCGGAATGGCAGATGTGTCATCGCCTCATTCGCCGTGGTGCTGGAGCTGTACCGATAGCCAGTCGCATCAAGCAGTTGTGGCAATGCATCGGGGAACGACAAGTGGCCGGGGCGAAACGACACAACATCAGTGCCCGCCAACGTGTCGAGCAAAAACTTGCTGACGCGTAACTCGCCAGTAATGGAAGCACTCTCTACTGTCTCGTAGTCACGCACAAAGGGGCGATAGGTTGGGTATTGCTCATGACCACCACCCTCCAGCATTTTCTCGAACACGGCAGAGTGCGCCACTGAGTGACTGCCAATCTCCATTCCCTGCTGTTGCAGTGTCTGCAGGATGGGCGCGCGCGACGGATCCAGAAAAACATCGTCGCTGTAGTCCTTCACATACTTGGTCTGCACGAAATAGGTGGCCTTGATACCTGCTTCCATCTCCAGGTCTGCGTACGCAGGAATATTCGTCATCGACCGTGTGAAGTCGATGTCGTGCGTCAGCAAGGCCGTGAACTCGCGATTGTGTGGCGTCGGCGACAACATGACTGCATCGGGTTCGCCCTGTTGATAGATGCGCGCCAGCAAGCGCAGGAAGGTGTCTACCTGCGGCTGGTAGTCATTCACATAGGTGCCTGTCAGACCGGCAAAGCGACCATTTTCCGCACGCAGGATGAAGTGGCCAAGATCAAGGCCGAAGGCATAGGCATAACCGCTGCCCTGCTCCGTTGAATATGTGTTGTAGGTAATCGCGCCGCTGCCATCTTCAAACAGTGCTATCGCTGGCAACTTCAGATCGCGATAGGCAATGCCTGGCAACCCTGCTTCCGGTTGATCAGCGGCGCCCAGTTGTATCGTCGCTGCGGTGGCTTCATCAATAAGACCCGCCGTGAGCGGCGATGCCTGCATGCGTGTTTGCTTGTACAGGGCGCCCTCTTCCGAGCTGCCAAAGCCGAATACATCCGGCATGCCGCCGCCAATAACGGAGAAGCCGATCAAGGTGCCGCCGTTGCGAACATGCGCCGCGAGGCGCTGCAGATCTTCCGCTGCGGTATTCGCGCCGGTCAGTGTTGGATAGACCAGCACCACCTTGTGCTGCAGCGCTTCCTCCGCTGTGGTGACGATGCGAAATGGAATTCCGATGCTCTTGAAACCGTGCACCAGTCCCAGCCAAGAACTGTCAGCGTCTTTCAACAGAATGGCGATGCCGTTGTTGCTGCCGTCGGCATAGGTGGTTGGCAACGTGACTGCTGGCGTTTCCGGAATTGCTGTGGGAGCAACCGGCCCGACCAGCTCCGGAAACAGGATGGGCTCCGGCCACCACATCACAACCAGCGCCGCTCCCAACGCAGCCAACAACACGGCACTGATAACGCCTCGCATGGTGCCTTGCTGCATTAACGCTTCTCCACGAGCAATGCTTCTTCCAGCCCGTGCAACGCGATACCGGCAAAGGCAGGCCAACGTGTCCACTCCGGTTCAACTTCGGCCAACACCCGCGCAAGACGCGACAAATCGCCGGCAAAGGTGGAGTTTGCTGCCGGCACTGGTGCTTCTTCGGTAAAACTGAACGCACGGCCGCTGAGTCCGTCGACCGGCGCTGAGAACAACACCAGCACCGGCTGGTCGCCGATGTCGAGCAACCACAATTCCCCACGTTCTGCGCCACCGTAGTAACGACGCGCTTCATCACCCAGACGACCCGTTTCCAACGCCATGCGAACGGGAACATTCGCGCGCTGTCCCCATGCAAGGAATGGGGTGGCGGCGTTGCGCAAACTGTCCGGATTGGTCTGGTAGTTCATTACAGTGAGACTGAGATTGGGCAACGCCAACGCATCCAGCAGCTGATTGCTCCAGTCAGGATGTGTGCCCCACCAACCAGGCACTACCAGATCGAGTCGCAGGTTTGCGCCGAGTTGCTCGCGCGCAAAACCAATTACGTCGATGTAGCGTTCACGCCAGTTGCCTTGCGCCAATGAAAAGCCCGGCAGCAGATAGGGTTCAATATCCAGTTGCACGCCGGCCAGACGCGATTCAGCAGCGGCACTGTTGTTGTACTCGCGATAAGCATCAAGTCGCGCCTGCAATGCAGGCCGCGCTACTGCCAGCACGTCCTGGTGATCACCGATGACTGCCCACACCTGCAGACTTCTTGCAGAGGCCGCACCCACGAAAGTACTGAGGGCAGCGGCATTCTCGATCGCGCCTTCTGCGTTGACCGGCACTGTCACGTAGATTGCTGTCAGCGCCTGTTCTGTTTGCAATTGCCAGATCAGCTCGGGGCTTTGCAACCACAGTGTTGGCGACCACAACCATGCGGAACGACCCGGAACCCGATTGTTTGCAGGTACAGGCGGCGGCGCATTGGCAGCACCCGATCGCGGCGTTGAAGGTGGAGAGGCTTCAGCACTGCGTGGCGGCTCCCACGTGTCAATGATTTCGCTGACTGCGATAGATGCCTCTGAAAACTTGCCCTGCAACGCCATGTAGTTCAACGGCCCGTCAAGGCGATCAGGCGGCACCAGTGCCGCCCAGGCGACAGCATTTGCAGCAGGCAGGTTGACGACCGTGGACTCACAATCAGCCAACGCCAACGAGCCGGCGGTCGCCACAATTTTCTGTGGCTGTCCGTTGGCGCCGTAGAAATCCTGGCGATACACAGGCGCTTCAACTGACGCTGCCGCCGGGCACAAGGCAACGGTCAGTTGCGCAGCCACGGCCTCTGCTGCCAGCGCCGTGAGTGCGCCTGACAACAGGGGTAAGACCAACAAGAGATGACCAGGAAATCGCATGGCCGGATTCTAAGCTGAACCGCCATGAAGTCGGCAGGGAATGCCTCCTGACACCCACTTTTTCCCTGTTGTCGACAAAGTGTCACCGACAGCTGTTGGCCGCCGCCGTAATTGTTGCCGGGCTTTCTTGAAACATCGGGCGCGTACTGCTTTACTCGCCCGCACCCTGCTTGGGTAGGCCCGTACTTGGGCATCCCGGTTTATCACGAGGCTCCGACAATAATGAGAACGATCAAAGACGTACGCTTTCCGCTGGTGTTGATGTTGGGTCTGGCCCTCTTTGGCTGTGGCCAACCCACCGACCAGGCCGCCACTCCCGCTGCTGAACCGGCTGCAGCCGTCACACCCGCCCCTGCACCAACGGGCGCTGCCGCCCTTGATCAGGCCCGCTACGCCAACGCCGGCAGCGAGCCACAGAACTGGGTCAACTACGGCGGCACCTGGAAGGAACAGCGCTACAGCCCACTCACGCAGATCAACGACACCAACGTCAGCCGCCTTGGCCTCGCCTGGTTCGCCGAACTCGGCACCATGCGCGGCGTTGAAGGCACCCCGCTCGTCGTCGACGGCGTGCTGTACAACATCTCTGCGTGGAGCGTGACCACCGCCTACAACGCCGCCACGGGCGAGAAGCTGTGGCAGTACGACCCGAAAGTGGCGCCCGAGTATTCGCGCATCACTTGCTGCGGCACCGTCAGTCGCGGTGTCTCGGCGTGGAACGGCAAGATCATCATCCCCGCGCTCGATGGTCGCTTGATTGCAGTGGATGCAAAAACCGGCGCAGAGATCTGGCAAACCGACACCAAGATTGAAGGTCAGCCGTTGTCGCTGACTGGCGCACCCCGCATCGCCAACGGCCTCGTCGTTATCGGCAACAGCGGTGGCGACGTCGGCTCACGTGGTTACATGACGGCCTACAACGCCGACACCGGCGCCAAAGCCTGGCGTTTCTTCATCGTGCCCGGCGAACCCGGCAAGCCTGATGGCGAAGCCTCTGACTCCGTCATGGAAATGGCCGCGAAGACGTGGACCGGCGAGTGGTGGAAGATGGGTGGCGGCGGCAACAACTGGGATGGCATTGCCTACGACCCCGAGCTGAACCTCGTCTACTTCACGACTGGCAACGGCTCGCCGCACCACATGAAATTCCGCAGCCCCGAAGGCGGCGACAACCTGTTCCTGTGTTCTATCGTTGCCGTCGATGCCACCTCGGGTGAGTACCGCTGGCACTACCAGGAAATTCCATCCGAACAATGGGACTACGACTGCACCTCGCAACCACTGCTCGGCGAACTGATGATCGGCGGCGTGGAACGCAAGGTCATCATGCATGCACCGAAGCAGGCCTATTTCTATGTGATTGATCGTGCGAGTGGCGAACTGCTGTCGGCCGAACACTATGTACCGAACACCACGTGGTCCTCGCATGTCGACATGGCCACTGGCCGCCCTGTGTTGAACGCCGTCGCGTACCCAACCAGCGAACCGGTGCTGCTGAGCCCCGGCTTCGGTGGCGGTCACAGCTGGAACCCGATCTCGTTCAATCCCCAAACAGGCCTTGTCTACATTCCGGCGCAGGAAACCTACCAGGTCTACTCAGTAGCCGACGAACTCAACTTCAAACTCGGCGCCTCCACCTGGGCCGGTGGCCGCGGCAATCCTGAGCTGCGCAAGACGTTGAACCAGCAAATGCAGGACAACGAACGCGGTTACCTTGTCGCGTGGGATCCAGTCCTGCAGAAAGAAGTATGGCGTGCTGAGCATCCGCATTCCGGCAATGGCGGCACCATGACAACTGCGGGCAATCTCGTCGTGCAGAGCACAATTCGCAAGACCCTTACGATCTACAGCGCCGACAAGGGCGAACTGCTGTGGGAAATGCCGATCGACAGCGTTGCCCCCG
>JAZKEH010000517.1:0-1630 GCA_040387155.1 Pseudomonadota bacterium
ATCGCTGCCGAGCGTGGCGGCCTTGGATTGCGCCACCTCATGGTCATCGGTTTCATCGCTGACACGCACACGGATAGGAGCCGTGGCTTGCAGCAACTGCACGTTGTCACCACTGGCTTCAAGGCAACCTACAAACCGCACCATGGCACTTTGCGGCAACGGTGCTGCTCCGTTGAGCCCGACAAACTGGGTGGTCGTGAGTTGATCGAGTTGCAGATCCGCAGCGCCAGCCGGATAACCATTGCGATCGAGGATGAAGACGATGATGTCGAGGTATTGCTGCGGCGTCAGACTGCCGGGCGTGGTCTTGCGACCTTCCTTCGGCATGCGGGTGGCCGTGAAGTCATACAAGCTGAACAGCTTGTCTTCGCGCCAGGCATCAATGAACAGCTCGCCGATCAGCGGCGGCTCGATACCCTCGCCTTGCAGATTGCTGGAATGACAGCCCTGGCAGTTACGGGTGTAGGCAGTTTTGCCACGCTGCGCCTGTGCCTTGCTGAAAACACCATCGACAGTCGTCGGCGTTTGCGCGCAAGCCAGACTGCTGCAGGCAAGCAACAACCAGGGTGCCAGTGCTTTCAACAACCGTCTCCGGCAGCAGCCAGCGACATCACGCTCAGCGTGCCGTCGTTGTAGACACCCTTGGCCTGCACGCGTTTGCCTTGCAGGGAGGCAGGCGAAAAGTTTTCAGTGCGTTGCAGCTTGTAGTCAGCATCACCAACGGCTGTTGCGGCGGACAGGGCCAATTCTTCCGGCGAGGTTTCATCGGCTTCGCGCACGCGAGCAGGTGCTGCTGCCTGCGTCAGTTGCCAGTTGCTGCCATCGGGTTGCAGGCAGCCGACAAGGCGTACCAGTGCGGAAGCTGGCAGCGCTGCAGGGCCATCAGGTCCAATCAGTTGAATACCGCTCATCAGCTCGGCGTTGATCTCCTTGCTGCCAGCTGGATAACCGTTCTCCTGCAGCAGGTAGGCCATCACATCTTGATATACGGGAGTGCCCAGCGTGCCGGGATCATCCGCCGGCATGTTGTGGCTGTAGAAGCCGTAGAGAAATTCCAGCGGCGCTTCGCGCCAGCGATCGACAAACTCCGGCCCGAACAGCGGATCGGCATCCGGCTCACCGCCTTCGTGACACTCCGCGCAGATTTTCTGGTACGTGCGGCCACCACGCTGCGCCTGGGCAGTCGTGTAAACGCCATCGAGGGTGCTGGTTTGGCCTTGCACTGATGTGCACGCCAATGCGGTTACTGCGAGAACTGCGGAGAACTTCATTGCGCTCATGTTGCTGCTTGCACTGTCTCTGGTCCGTGTACCCCTATTCTGCAGGTACACGATGAACTATTTCTGAACTACTTCTGAACTACGCGTCCGCCAATCGTACCTGCGATGCGTTCGAGCGGCAGCTTGCGGTCAGTCAACATTTTTTCCAACATCTCTACCGCTTCCGCGTTGTAGATCGCCGATTCCATGCCCGTCTGGAACCCATCAGCCCAGTCCAGCACAGTATTGCCTGCCAATGAGCCTTCACCCTGGAACTGACCTGCGCGATTGCTGTGTGCCGTCAGATCAGCACCGGCATCCACCAGCATCTGGATACCTTCGACAAAGTTTTTATGAGCAGCACCGTGCAG
>JAZKEH010000518.1:0-3204 GCA_040387155.1 Pseudomonadota bacterium
GGGGTTGCCTCACACGTAATGGATAACGTCAGCGATGGTAGTGATTGTGGCGCAAATATCTGTTTTCATTTGTAGGGAAAATGTAACTGCCCCGACAAAAGGCCAACGGCTGCATGCAGGACTCGCTGTTCCCTGAACCCCCATCCCCCCTCGCGCCGCCCCCTGCAAAGAAAGCCGGCAGCAAGGTCATGCCTGCGACGCCCTTGCCCGAGTGGAGCGAACTCGCCGCCGCCTTGCCACCCTCGCTGCGACTCGGCACCTCGTCGTGGACCTATCCTGGCTGGGAAGGCGTGGTCTGGCAACGTGACTATCCCGACAGTGCGCTGTCGCGGCATGGTCTTGCCGCCTACGCCAGGCATCCCTTGCTGCGCGCGGTCAGCATCGACCGCACCTTCTACAAGCCACTCGAAGCCGTGCGCTTGCTGCAGTACGCCGCGCAAGTGCCCGAGGATTTCCGTTTCACGATCAAGGCGCCCGGCATGATCACGGACCCGATGCTACGCAATGAAGAAGGCCACGCCATGCGTCGCAATCCGTACTTTCTCGATGCTGCACATGCCGCGATGGTGTTCGTGGATCCGGTGCTGCAGGGCATCGGCACCAGGCTCGGTGCCATGGTGTTCCAGATCAGCCCGCTGCCGCCGTATTGGCTGGAGCGCATTCCGGAACTGGTGGGACGCTTGCATGAGTTCCTGCGCGCATTGCCTTCGCTACGTGAACGCGCACCCAATGGCGTCATCGCCGTGGAAGTGCGTGACAGGGAATGGCTGACGAAGGAGTTTGTGCAAGCGCTGAAGGACGTGGGCGCCACTTACTGTCTCGGCCTGCACGCCAAAATGCCACGCATCACCGAGCAACTGCCGATACTGCGCGAACTGTGGCCAGGTCCGTTTGTCTGCCGCTGGAACCTGAATCCCGTGCACGGCGCCTTCGGCTACGAAGACGCGCAGAAGAAATACGAGCCCTACGACAAGCTGCAGGATCCCGATCCCGAAACCCGCAGCGAACTGGCGCGGGTCATCAGTGGGGTTACCAGCGCCGGCCAATCGGCGATTGTCACGATCAGCAACAAATCAGAAGGCTCGGCGCCGTTGTCAGTTATTGAGCTCGCACGTGCACTGCGTGGCGTGAACTAAAAAACGGCGCAGCATTACTGCTGCGCCCAACCGCCACCCAACGCCTTGTAAACCTCTACCAGATTCAACAGCAGCTGCGTTTCACTCTGCGCCAGCTGTGCGCTGACATCCAACTGTGAGCGCTGCGCATCCAGCACGCTGAGAAAATCATTGGTGCCGATTTCAAAACGCTGACGCGCAAAGTCTGCTGCCTGCGTGCTGGCCTGATTGGCTGCCAGCAACTGCAAGCGTCGTTCTTCCTCGCGGCTGAAGCGTTGCAAAGCGTTGTCCGTTTCTTCCAGCGCCAGCGCGACGCTTTGCTCAAACTCGGCTACGCGTGCATCGATACGAGCATCGGCAGCGTCAATTTGCGACCGCACACGACCGACATTGAGCCCTGCCCATGTGATGGAAGGCGCAAATGCAAAGAAGTTGCCGCTCTGCTCACCAAGGCTGCCCCAGTCACTGGACAGATAACCCAGGCTGCCGCTGAACGTAATGCGTGGATACAGATCTGCAACTCGCACGTTGTAGCCAGCTACTGCGCCGCGCAGTGCATAGTCTGCTCGTCGCACATCAGGACGGCGCTGCAACAATTCTGCAGGACTGCCAATGGCAACTGCCGTAGGCAGTGACGGCAGCGCGCGTGGTTGTGCCAACGCTGCTCTCAGTTCCTCGACCGGTTGATTGCTCAGAACAGACAAGCGATTGATCGCCACGGTCACGTCCGCCTGCAAGCTCGGAATGCTCGCCTGCGTCAGCGCCAGTTGCGCTTGCGCACGCGCAATGTCGAACTGATCGCCACGGCCTATTTCTGCCAGCCGCTGCGTCAGATCAAAGGTCTCCTGCTGATTGCCCGTATTGTTCTGCGCCACCTGCAGCTGATACTGCGCACCACGCAAGGCGATGTAGGCACTGGCCACTTCGGCAGCGATACTCACCTGCGCCGCTTGCAGATCGGCTTCGCTGATCTGTGCCTGGGCAGCCGCTACTTTCGCTTCGCTGCCGAGACGCCCAAACAGATCCGCTTCCCAGTTCACGTCATAGCCACCCTGGTACGTTTCGCTGATGACTTCGTTATTGCCCATCAGCGGGTTGCCCACCTGGTTCTGCCGCACACCGCTCACGCCCACTTCTACCGAAGGCAAGAGCTGCTGTTTGCTGTTGCGCAGCAATGCGCGCGACGCCTGCAACGACGCTTGCGCAGCGCGGATGTCGCGGTTCTCCACCAGCGCACGGTCTATCAGCTGGTTGAGTTCAGCATCCTGCAATTGCTGCCACCATTCAGCCACTGGTGCTTGTGCGGTGAACTGTTCGTCAGTCGCCAGCGTTGCTGACACGGTTGGCAACTCTGCCTGCTGCACAGTTTCATCAGCATCCTTGTAACTGGCACAACTGCTGGCGAGAACTGTCAGCGCCAGCGTGAATACCAGCGTCGGGTTTTTCAAAAGATTCATGGATAAGCCTCCTGCAAGTGGGCCGGGGGTGGCAGCAAGGCAACCGGTGCCTTGCTACCGCCCTCGAGCCGTCGCAGCAACACGTAGAACACGGGGGTAAAGAACAAACCGAAGAACGTCACGCCCAACATGCCGGCAAATACTGCAATGCCCATCACGTTGCGCATCTCGGCGCCGGCGCCGTGCGAGAACACCATCGGCAGCACACCCATGATGAAGGCGAACGACGTCATCAGGATGGGACGCAGGCGCATACGGCTCGCTGTCATTGCAGCTTCGTAAGTGGCCATGCCGCGCTGTTCAAGTTCACGCGCAAACTCAACAATCAAAATCGCGTTCTTGCTGGCAAGGCCGGCGAGCACGAAGAAGCTGATCTGCGTGAAGATGTTGTTGTCACCATTGGTCAACCACACACCGACCAGGGCCGACAGGATCGACAGCGGTACGATGGAGACGACTACCAGTGGCAGTGCCAGACTTTCGTACTGCGCAGCCAACACCAGGAACACCAGCAACAGACACAGCGGGAAGATGTAGATCGCGGTGTTGCCCGACATTTCCTCTTGATAGGCAAGGTCAGTCCACTCGAACTCAATGCCCGGGGGCAGTGTCTCGGCCAGAATTTCCTTGAT
>JAZKEH010000519.1:0-3287 GCA_040387155.1 Pseudomonadota bacterium
CCTCCGCCAAAACCACCACCAAAACCACCGTCACCAAAGCCTCCGCGATGATGGCCGCCGCGGCGGCCATGCAGTACTGCGGCCGCTAACAGTAGCGCCGCCTCTTCCTTGCGTTTGGCGCGCTGGTAAGCGTGATCAAGTTCGTCGACTTCGTTCTGTTGCATCTGCTGTGCCGCGTTGTTGGCGGCGATCTGTGCTTGCAACTGGCATTGCTGCAGATGGTCGTTCTCGTAATTTTGCAGCAGCGCGTTGTCCTTGCTGCCTACCGTGTCGTTCACGAAGCGCGCCAGCTCGCTGTTGGCCATCGCCTTGGTTACCAATGCGGTGATGTCTTTGTGCAGCGCATGGTCCCCGCCCTGGATTTGCAGTGTCTCCTGTCTGACGTTGTCCATCCGTTTTTTGATTGCTACCAGTGCCGCCTTGGCCTGCGTGACGACCTGTTCAGCATCGTTGACTGCTTGCTGGGTAACACTGCGCTGCATCGCTACGGCAACCTTGGTGCGCTCAAAATCCACCACGGCTTGCAGTGATTTCAATTGGCGGGCGGATTCGTCGATGGTGGCTTTCAAGCGCGGTGGTACCGACAACAGTAATTCGTAGTGGCGGGCGTTGTCGCGGTAGTGGCAACGTTCCGCCAGCCAGCGATCGAAACGGGGAGCCAGCAGGCCACCCTTGTAACGTTCGCCGCCATAGCCGCGCTTCCATAAGTAGCGGAAGTAGCGATCGGCTTCATACGCCTTGCACTTGCTGTTGGCTTCCTCGTCGGCAGCTTCCATCTGCTCGGAGAGCCGGTCGGTAAGCAGTGTGATGTCGTTGATCTGGATGCGGGTGTCGCGCACAACGGCTACTTCATTGGCGGCCGCGTCTATCCGGGTATCAAGTTGTTCCAGCGCGTTGCTCGCCTCTTCGTGACGCGCGATGGCCGTTTTGATTTCGGCATTGGCGACATGGGTGGCCGTGTCATCCTGCTGTAGCTGGTGCGCCAGTGACTTGTTACGGTCGTCCAACTGGCTGAACAGCGTCGAGACTTTTTCATCGACATCGGTCCAGTCAAAG
Organism: Pseudomonadota bacterium; assembly: GCA_040387155.1. Lineage (GTDB taxonomy): Bacteria > Pseudomonadota > Gammaproteobacteria > Pseudomonadales > Pseudohongiellaceae > CAILUG01. The sequence goes on from JAZKEH010000519.1 coordinate 1,057, forward strand.
CGTTCACCCTTGCGGATGGCGGTGATGATTTCGCTGCGGATGCCTTTCAGCGCGTTGTCGACACCGCCCTTGGCTTCTTGCAACTGTGTCTGCAGGCTCTGCTGCTCTTGCTGCAGGTCGACGAGTTCGTCACGGGCGCGCTGTAGTTTGGCGAGGTAATCAGAACTGTTGTTGAAAAACATCGTTACCACTCCGCAATGAAGCTGGGTTCAAAGCCATCGTTGAGTTGCCAGCTGAGGCTGTCGCCAGGCTTCTGGCCGATGGTGGCATTGCGTATGACGCCATCGTCTTCCTTGTCGCGGCGAACAGATTCGAATACGCGTTCTGACACGCGCACGCCAAAGCGACTTTGCTGATGCGTCTGCTGGTCTTCGGCGCTCTCAAAAATTGCCTCGGCATCGGCGCCGCCAGCGGTCACCGCATCGACAATGATGTAGTAACTGCGGGCATCGCGGTTGTTGCCGTAATAGCGCCAGGTGCCGGTTTGTTCGCCACGTTCACTGACGATGCGCAGGCTGAAATCGCTGTTGAAGAACTCACAGGTGTTGGAAGCACGGCTCGACCAGCTCGCAAGGCCGTCAAGGCTATCACTCTGCTTGAAAGCCAAACCTTCGTTGAGCAAGTCGTTCAACGCGTCGCGATCGCCACCACTGGCTTCCCCTGCTGCACTACTCAGGCAACTGCTGGCGGCGGTGTGGGTATTGATGGCGTTGCTCAACGAATCTGCGGCAGCAGCGGCAGTGCCAACGGCAGCGGTGAACTGTTGACGGTTGCTGCCCACCGCAGTGGCGCTTTGGGCGGCCTTGCTGGGAGTAGCAACGGCGTTCCACTCCAACAGGGTCGGATTGGCAGTCAGGCGTTGTTGCAACAGGTCATAACTGGTCACGGCCGTCGCCAGCTGCCTGTGCTCTGCCTGCAACTGGCTCGCGCGTGCTGTGCTTGTTTGCACGCCTGCAAGATTGCCGTGACAGCGGGCAAGCTCCGCTTCGCCCGACCATTGCAGCGGCAGCTCAGCAGGCAGCTCAAGGTTCCAGCAGGCTTCCGCTTCATTCAGCGGCAGACGCGCCTGTTGATACGAGGCCTGCAGATCAAGCAACCAGTTGGGCAGTGCCGGAATCAGTGCTGACTCAATGGCAGGCAGCGTAGCAGGCAACGCAGTCACTGCATCTTCGCTGGCTTGAATGGCGCTCAGTTGCTGTTGCAGTCCATCGCGATAGGTGGCGAGTGCCTGCTCTTCCTGGTAGGCATCGTACTGACGATCCGCGTACCAGCCGGAGAACGAAGCAACAGCCAGAGCCGCTGCGGCAGCACCCACGTAGCCACGATAAATGTAGCAGTTGGCAAAGAAGCGTCCCGCCAGTCCAAGCGCCGGCGGCCTAAACGTAAAGCGCTGGGCCTGCCGTTCGGCAATGGCCTTGTCGATCAACGCATCCGATACTGTAATGCCGGCCTGTGCGTAGTAGGTTTGGATTTCGGTACGCAGTTCCTGCATGCGGCCGGCATCGGCCAGCGCGGCATCCAGTCTTTCCTGTTCACGGCGCAGCCCATCGACGAGGTCGATGGTCAGCAGTTTGTCTTCAAAGGCTTTCGCGTCGGGATTGCTCATTAAAATTTATCCGCAGAGAAGCACAGTTAGCGGACAGCCTGATGCGCGATCAGGTGATTGAGTTGCTGTTTGCCGGTTTCCACCGCCGCTGCAATTTCGGTCGCATTGCGGGTGGAGAGTGCGCGCATCTCATTGATCGTCTCATACGAGCGCAACTGGAAGTCGGTCACCGAGTCGACCAGCTTGCGGACCGATTCAATAGCGAGACCGGGACCATAACCGGCCTTGAGGCCTTCGATCTGGATCTTCGTGCCAAGGTCTGCAATCGATTCCATGCCCTTGTTGATGCCATCCTTCATCGTATTGAGTGCCTGGGTGCCTTCATGCAGGCCTTGCAGCGATGTGAAGGCTGCCGACAGCGCAGTGAACACTGTCTCGTTGGTGGAGAAAAAAGTCACAGCTTGCTGGTACACACGTTCCTTGATTGCCGTTGTCTGCAGCAAACGCGCCATTACCACTTCGCCAGCGGCATAGCTGCCCTTGATGTTGTCAGCGAGGTCTTTTGCAATCTGATAGCGGCCGTCTTCGTCCTGCAGGCCACGCATGGCGTGGTCACGCGCCAGTTCCAGCTTGGCGAACTCTTCACCCTTGCTTCTATCGCCCTTGTCGACAGCATCCTGCGCGG
>JAZKEH010000520.1:0-278 GCA_040387155.1 Pseudomonadota bacterium
TGTTGGAGCCCCACACACCGGCAAAACCTTCGATGTAGCGATTATCGATATTGCCGCCGCTGTACCAGCGCCAGTCGACAGTCACGCCGAACTTGTCCTTGCTGTAGTTGAGGTTCCAGAACGATTTCCAGTCAGGATTAAGGAATTGGCCGGCAGAATCGAGCGAAGAGCCGCTGGTCAGGAAAACCTGGGTGCTTTCCTTCAGGTAGGTCGTCGTAGCACGAACCGAAATATCGCCGCCGAGCAGCGGCATGCCATAGTTGGCCTGGATGTCGTAT
>JAZKEH010000520.1:288-3284 GCA_040387155.1 Pseudomonadota bacterium
ACTGCTCGAGCCGGCTCAGGTAACATTGATTGACGATCTCCTGGCTGGTCAGGGTGCCAATCTGGCCTTCGAGATCGATCGAGTAGTAATCAACGGCAAGTTGCAGGCCGTCCAGAAATTCCGGTGTAAATACCACGCCCGCCGTAAAGGTATCGGCTTCTTCGGGCGCTACTTCGGGGTTGCCGCGCGTCACCTGCTGAGTAACCCGGTTGATGCTGTCACGCGGGTCGGTCACGAAGGTAAGTGCCACTGCAGTAGGTGTGAATAGTTCACCCAGATTGCCCGCCCTGATATCGCGCGACTGGCTCACACGAAAGCGCAGTTCGGAGTTCACGTCCCATGTGCCGCCAATCTTCCATGTCGTCACTTCACCCGAACTGCTGTAGTCGGTTGAACGCGCTGCGAGGCTCAGTGCCATCGATTCTGCAAAACTCGCGCCTGTAACAAGTGGCACGGCGATCTCGGCATACACTTCATTGACGTCGTAACTTCCATCGATGCCTTTGCGGTTCGAGGTCTGCCAGATGTCGAGGTTCGACTCGGGGTCGACAACGGCGTGGATTGATTCCTTGCGGTATTCATAGCCAAACGCGGCGGATATTGGACCTGCCCATGTTTCCATCAGGTCACCGTTGATGTTCAACGAAGCGACTTTCTGCTTGATGTCCTGGTCCATCCAGGATGTACCGACCACGTAGCGCTGCGCCTCCGCGGATGGCGAGCCGAAGCCAAACATGTTGAACGGCACACAGGCTGGATCGTTGTTGGTCGGGTTCGCATCGATGTTGATGCGGCATACGATTTTGCCTGACGGGTCCAGCACTGCGTCGACAGCCGCCTGGAAGCGCACGCTGTGAATGTTGCGGCGCCGCTCCTGGTAGAACGATGAGTCGCCGTGCTGGTAGTAGGTGTCCCATGACCAGCCATTGGCAAATTCGCCATTGAGGCCAAGCACGAAACGATGAATTTCGGGCGAGCCATCGGTCGTGCCGAATATGCCCATTTCAGATTCGCGGAAGCTGCGGCCGAAATTGAAACAGCTGATGTTGCGCGCTGTCATCTGGTCGCGGACCTGCTGCGGCAGGAACGCGTTGTCGACCGCGACGTTGATGTTGCCGAAACGGGAGCCGCTGTAACCGGTTTTGGTGCAACCGGTATTTGCGCCGGTCGCGCCCTGGTTGCGGCCGAGAATTGAATATCCGTTGGACAACGATTCCGAGTAGTTATATTCGAAAAGGCCTTCCATGGAATCGGTCAGGTCGTAGGTAACACGGGTCAGGAAAGATTTGCGCTCATAGGGCGGCTTGATGTCGCCCCCCGGAATCGGTGCTTCGAATTCGTTATCCGTGCCACCAATCATGGCGTTGCCATATACGGTTCCATATCCGAATGTTCCAGTCTGGCCGTTGGGCAGGAATTTGGTGCCACGCAGCGGACCACTCGTGATCAGGCCGCCATCGAACACATCGGAGCGGCGCACGTCGCTCGAGTAGATGAACTGCGTATCACCGGCAGCATAGTTGGCACTTCGCACGGAGCCGCGCGCCGCAACGTCCGGACGTGAAACGTCAGGTCCAATCGAGGCCGCGATGCCGTCAGCACTCGCGTATTCGGCACCCGCCAGAACACGGCCGCGACCGCTCGCGAAGCTTGTGCCGCCTGCAAGCGAAACACTCTGCGTCTCATCGTCATGGTAGCGGGATTCACCGTACTGCACGTTGCCGACGAAACCTTCCAGGTCGTCCCTCAGCATGAGATTCACTACACCGGAAACAGCATCCGAGCCCCAGGACGCCGAGGCGCCGCCTGTCACGATTTCGGTGCGGCCGATCAATGCGGTGGGAATGGTCGTGAGATCCACTACACCGGTCGAGAACGTAGGTACATGCCTGCGCCCGTCGAGCAACACGAGTGTTCGTGCCGAGCCGATGTTCCTGAGGTTGGCGTACTGCACGGCCGTCGATGGCTGGCCTGACGTAGTGAACTGCGGCATCAATGACAGGGCTTCGCTTATATCGACTGGCGCCACCGATTTGATGTTGGCTTCGGTCAGCACCGTTACCGGTGTTGGTGCCGAATATCCATCGCGCTGGATACGGCTGCCGGTGACGGTGATCGATTCAACGTCGATTGCATCGCCTTGCGCCAACGTGGTTTCTGCGAGCAGGACACTGGCCACGGCAAGCGCCAGCAGCTTGTACGTGAACACCCCGGTTTTCGAGTTGCTAGACATGTTATTCCCCAGTTTTAATGATTATTGTTATAGCCGGCCTAGCGCCGGTTTTGCTGCTTTGCACTCCGCGTCCGGGCGGACCGCGGGGTAATCCCGTTCTCCACTCAGGGCAGAACGACGACATCCGTGCGGCGTGTTTGCCAGTCATCCATGCCGTTGGCTTCCGACGGTGGTTCCCATGCAACTTCAAATGACAGCCGGGCCAGCCCGCCCGCCTTCAGCAGCATGGCGGCTTCTTCGGCACGCGCCTGCGCCAGGCCGGCTTTTTCCTGCAGCAGGGTGCCATTTGATAGCAGCACACCGCCCGCGTGACCCATCACTTTTATGCGCGTCGCACCGCTCGATTCGGCATGCCGCAAGATCGCGCCAAGGTCGCCGGCATTGGGACCCTCTACCTTGCCGTCGAATGCATAGTTGATCGTGAATTCGCGCGCGTCTCCTGGCTCTGCGGGAGCCTGTACTGCACGTGCGGCTGGCGGCGCGTTCTGGAACGCAAGTTGGCCTCCGCTCGGACCAGGCGGGCGTGGACTGAAGTCAACCTGATAACGCTCGTCAACCGGCAAAATGGTGTCGCAGTTCTTGTCGAGTTCGGCTACGACAGAAATCTTCACGGGCTCCAGCACAATCCCGCCGCATATCCTTGGCTGCTCGCTTACCCTGCCCTCCACTATTACCTTGTGACCGAGATAGGGCGGATGAAAATCGGCGCTGATGTCCGTCTGTATACCGAGGTAATAGAGCTCACCGTCATACTCCGACAGCC
>JAZKEH010000521.1:0-12980 GCA_040387155.1 Pseudomonadota bacterium
CGCTACCTTCGAAGCACAGCTCGACTGGATTGGCCGCCACTACGAATTCGTCTCGCTGGACGATCTTGGCCAGGTGCTCGAAGGCGAGAGAAAGTACGCGAAACCCGTGGCCGCCGTTACGTTCGATGATGGCTACGGTGACACCTACTACCACGCCTTCCCGATCCTGAAGCGCAAAGGCATTCCGCTTGCCGTCTTCGTTGTCACGGATCTGGTCGGCTCGACCACACTGCAAATCCATGACGAACTGCATCTGTTGCTGACGACGGCGCTGGAGCAGTGGCAGGCGCCGATGAAGGAAATTCTCGACCTGACACGCGGACTCGACATGCCAGCCAATGTGCGCATCCAGCTATGCGACCAGATCGAAGAGCCCTTCCGCTTTACCCGCCTCTGCCTCGAACTGCTGCCGCAGGCCCAGATTGACCAACTGATTGACCATCTGCGTCAGCGCGTTGATATAAGCGCCAACAGCCTGCATGAATTCCATTCGCTGAGCTGGGAAATGCTGAACCACATGGTCAAGCTGGGCGCCACCGTCGGCTCCCACACCCGTTCGCATACGATGCTCGTCAACGAGAGCTGGGACACGATGCTCGACGAGATCAAGAGTTCGCGCACAGAGCTGGAAACCCGGCTCGGTCGCAAGATCAAACACTTCGCCTATCCCGATGGTTCCTTCAATGCCGATGCATTGAATGCTGTTGCCGTGTCGGGCTATCGCTATGCCTACACGACGTGCATGCATCGCGATCCGCGCCAGCCAATGCTGACAATTCCGCGCCGCGTGCTGTGGGAAAAGTCCTGCGTCGATAGCTTTGGCAAGTTTTCCCCGTCGATCCTGAGTTGCCAGATCAATGGCATCTTTGATCCCGCCACCCGTTGCCAGCAAGCCCACTGGGGCACGCCAGCCTGAGGGACGGACACATCACTGTGTCCTGTAGATTCCGATGAATTCTGTTTCACCTGTGCTTGGCACTGCTGCTCTCTCGCGGGCCATTGCTCCTGCCGGCGATACGTCGTTCAGCGTGGAGTGTTCACGCTGGTTTGCACCCGACAACGACGGCGCCGAACAACTGCTCGCGGAAGCCGTGATTCCCGAATGGGAAGCACTCGCGCTGAAGACCCACGCGGTTCCCTTCCTGCGCCCTGCCTATGTCAGTGCCTGGTGGCGCGCTTTTTCCGTTGCCGGCAGCCGACTCGTACTGTGGCAGGCCCGCCGTCATGGTCGGCTGGTCGCCCTGTTGCCGATGATGCAAACCGGCAACACCTTGCGCACCGCCACCAACTACCACACGCCCCAGACCGGCATCATCGCCGACAGCGACGAAGCAGCCGCGGCGTTGCTGCACGCCCTGTTGCAGAACGCCAATGTGGCGCAAGTGGTGCTGGCCGGTCTTGATACGCTCAGTCGCGACCCTGCCATTTGCCGACAAGCTGTGCGCGATGCAGGCCATCGCTTATTGGCACTGCCGCACGAGCGCGCCACTTATGTCACCACGCAACAAGGTTGGCAGGCCTATGGCAAGAAACTCGGCAAGGAATTCCGCGCCGAAATCCGTCGCACCCGGCGCCGGCTGGAAGAACAAGGCACGTTGACGGTTGAATTCGGCAACGGCGATTCACAACTGGACGCACGGCTGGAAGAAGCCCTCGCAGTGGAAGCCGCCGGCTGGAAACAGCGCAACGGCACTTCAATCCAGTCGTCACCGCGGGAAGCGCGCTTCTATCGCGACCTTGCGCACTGGGCCGCGCGCGAGAACATGCTGCGCCTGTGCTTTCTCCGGCTCGACGGCAATGTCATCGCGATGATGTTTGCGTTCGAGAACCAGCAACAGTGGCATTTGCTGAAAACCGGTTACGACGAAGCCTATGCGCGTTTCTCCGCCGGCAAATTGATGCTGCATGACTGTTTGCAGCACTGCTTCGAAACCGGCATGCAGCGCATCGAGATCCATGGCGATGCAGCGCCGCACAAGATGCGCTGGCGTCCCAACAGCCGCGTGCTGGAACGTCTGCACATCTTCCCGCCCACACTGGCTGGTCGCTTCGCCTGGGCTCGCGTTGCGCTGCGACCGGCACTGAAGGCCTTGCTGATTCGCTGCCACCTGCTGCGCGCACCACCACCGATACCGGACGCCGATAACTGAAACTGTTTTTGCATGACCCCGTTTTCCCAGCACCATTTCTGAACGCCACTTTTGAACAACGATCAATGAGGGAGACCACTGTGACCGCTACCACCGTAACCTCTGCTGGTTATATAGCAGGAACCAAACGCCCGGTGCGTTTGCTGCAGCTGAATCGCAAAGAATGCAATGAGTCCATCGGCACCCGCGCATTCACCATTACCCACGATGTTGCCCAGCACCCGCTGATGTCGCTGGAAGCCATCGCCAAACTGGCAGACTCATTGCCAGCGGCGGCGGTCGAATGCCATGCCGCCAAACTGCCCGTACTGATGCCAGGCGGCAGGGAAGGCGACAAGGTGAAGGCCTCGGACATCGTGCGCACCATTGAGAGCAGTGGTCGCTGGATGGTGTTGTGGAACATTGAACAGCATCCCGAATATCGCCAGCTGATCGATGAATTGCTGGATGAAGTGGCACCCCATCTGTCGAAGCGCGAGCGTGGCATGGGTCGCCGTGAAGCATTTCTGTTCCTGTCGGCGCCCGGTGCCGTCACCCCCGTGCACATCGATCCGGAAAACAATTTCCTGCTGCAACTGCGTGGCACCAAGCAGATGATGGTCGGCCGTTTTCCCGATCGCTCCACTGAGCAACACGAACTCGATCGTTACCATGACGGCGGCCATCGCAATCTCGAACAATTGCCGCTGCAGGCTGGCAGCTACCAGATGATGAGTGGTGACGGTGTGCATATTCCGCCGTTTGTGCCGCACTGGGTCTACAACGGTCCGACCGCATCGCTGTCGCTGTCGATCACCTTCCGCACCGGTCGCAGCCATCGCACTGAACTTGCCCATCGCTGCAATGCCCTGATGCGACGCCGTGGCTTCCACCCGCGTCCGGTGGGTGAAAATGCGTTTATCGACTGGTGCAAGGCCGCCTATATCGGCACCAAGGGTTGGCTGCGTCGTGGCGGTCGTCCGGAACGCGGCGCGCGGGATTTAAGTTGAGAACTTTTATTCTGAGCACTATCCATTGAGACCTACAGAAGCGCTTTTCGGTCCGGCATTGGTATTGATGTCGGGCCGCGCAGTCGGCTTTGTCGCCGCCTTTGCAATACCGCTCATCCTGGCACGGCTGTTCGATCAACAGGCATTTGGCACCTACAAGCAACTGTTCCTGATCTATTCAACGCTGTTCGGCATTGTCCAGGTGGGCATGGCGGAAAGCCTGTACTACTTCCTGCCGTCAGAGCACGCGCGCAAGGCCAACTACATACTTAACGTATTGCTGGTGCTGGTGGCGCTTGGCGCTGCCGCGCTGCTGGTACTGGTGACGAAGCAGGACAGCATCGTCACGCTGCTGAACAACGAAGACCTGCGGCCCTACCTGACGCTGACCGGCATCTACCTGGTGCTGATGCTGGCGTCGCTGGTACTCGAGATTGTCATGACGGCGGAGAAGCAGCACGTAGCGGCCTCGTTCGCCTATGCGCTGTCCGATCTTGGCCGTGCTGCCTTGTTTCTGGTGCCCGTCTTGCTGTTCGGCGGCTTGCGGGCCTTGTTGCTGGGCGCCATTGTCTTTGCAGTGCTGCGGCTCATTGCCACCGCAACCTATCTTTACCGGAACTTCAGGGTGGGGCTGCAACCGGATCGCGCCCTGCTGAAAAAGCAATTGCAGTATGCGCTGCCCTTCGGGCTGGCTGGCATCATTGAAATGGTGCAGGCCAATTTCCATTTGTACGTGGTGTCGTGGTACTTCGATGCCGCGACCTTTGCCATCTACTCGGTCGGCTGTCTGCAACTGCCGATCACCGACTTCCTGATGACCTCCACGTCCAACGTCATGATGGTGCAGATGCGCGAGCAGCTGCAGGCCGGCCGCAAGGATGCCGTGCTCGCCATCTGGCTGGATGCCGTCCGCAAACTGGCGCTGATCCTGGTGCCGATGGTTGGCGTATTGGTGGTCCTCGCGCATGAACTGATCGTGTTCCTGTTCACCGATGTCTATGTAAGCAGCGTGCCCGTCTTCATCATCTGGACCACCAGCATGCTGCTGGCCGCCTTGCTGACCGACAGCCTGCTGCGCGTGCATGCGGAAAACCGCTTCCTCATTCTGCAGAACTGCGTCCGCCTGACCCTGATCGCAGTCCTTATTCACCCCTTGTTGGAACGTTACGGGCTGATCGGCGCGGTCATGGTGACTTTCCTCGCAGCTATCGTTGCCAAGGTACTGGCCCTGTGGCGGACGAAGGTGGTGCTTGAAGTAGGTCTTTCCCAATTGCTGCCGTGGGGCAGTCTGGCAAAAATCCTGTTGCTGGCAACCGCCGCCGCGCTGCCGGTATTGCTGATGAAACTGGCACTGCCGCTGCCCACCGACTCGCTCGCCGCCTTTGCCCAGTTGGCGCTCAATGGTGGTCTTTACGTGGTTACCTACTATTTGCTGCTGCTGTGGTGCGGTCCCATGCACGACGACGAAAAGCAGCAACTGCTGCACTGGACCCAGCTGCCGGTCGCGCGCCTGTGCAAGGCATGGAAAGCCTGAGTCAGGGTTTTCATCAGTGTTACTGCAGGCGTATTTCTGTGAGGGTTACCGGTAAGCATTCCGGTAACTGAAAGGAGAAGATCATGTGTGGCATAGCGGGTATCTACGGCATCAACGGCCAGGTCGTGCACAGGCAGGAAATTGTGCAGTTGTGCGATGCGCTTTACGCCCGCGGGCCGGATGATGCCGGCTATTTCGTCAATAACGACATCGGCCTTGGCATGCGCCGGCTCAGCATCATTGATGTGGGCGGCGGCCAGCAGCCCATCAGCAATGAAGACGGCAGCATCAAGGTCGTCATGAATGGCGAGATCTACAACTTTCGTACCCTGCGTCGCGAACTCGAGCAACAGGGCCACCAGTTCCGCACCCACAGCGATACCGAAGTCATCGTGCATCTGTACGAAGAATATGGCGCCGGCTGTGTGGACAAGCTGCGCGGCATGTTTGCCTTCGCCATCTGGGACGAAAACAAGCAGCAATTGCTGATCGCCCGCGACCGTCTGGGCATCAAACCCCTCTACTACGGCGTCATCGACGGACGTTTGCTGTTTTCGTCCGAACTCAAGTCACTGCTGGCACTGCCCGGCGTGCCGCGCGAACTGAACTGGAACTCGGTAGGCTACCTGTTTGCCTTCCTGTCGACGCCGCGTGATGAAAGCATTATCGAAGGCATCCACAAGCTGGAGCCCGGTTGCCTGCTGACCGTCAGTCGCGGTCAGGCGCCCGTGATCAGTCGCTACTGGGACGTGGAATTCATCGCCGACCACGACCGCAAGGAAAAAGATGTCATCGACCAGTTGCGCGCCATGCTGGAAGAGTCAGTGCGGCTGTGCATGATCAGCGATGTGCCACTGGGCGCCTTTCTCAGCGGCGGCATCGATTCCAGCGCCGTGGTTGCCACCATGGCGCGTTTGTCGGATCGCCCGGTTGAAACCTTCTCCATCGGCTTCAAGGACCCCAACTACAACGAAGCCCCGTATGCGCGTGAAGTCGCGACGGTGTTCGGCACCAATCATCACGAGATGATTCTCGATCCCGACGTGGCAGGCATACTCGAAGACCTCAGCTGGCATCTGGATGAACCGCTGGGTGACTCCTCCGCCATTCCCACCTACATGGTGTCGAAACTCGCTTCGCAGCACGTCAAGGTCGTCTTGTCCGGCGATGGCGGTGACGAATTGTTTGCCGGCTACGACAAGTACCTGGTGGAACAGAAAGAGCGTAATTACCGCTATATTCCCGGCATGTTGCGCAGTGTCTGCGGTCTGGTGGGCAGCGTCATGCCGGAAGGCATGAAGGGCCGCCGCTTCCTGCGCCACATGGCACTCAATGGCAGCGAACGTTATCTGGACGCCACCACGATGTTCGGCCGCGCTGATCAACGATCACTGTTCCGCGCCGACATTGCCTCCCACATGCTGGAACAGGACCCCTGGCGCGACATGGCGCAAACGCTGCGTTCGCAGAAGCACTGGTTGTCGGCGCTGCAGTATCTCGACATCAAACACTATCTGCCGCTCGACGTACTGACGAAGGTCGACCGCATGAGCATGGGGCATTCGATAGAAGCCCGCGTGCCGCTGCTAGACCACAAGCTGGTCGAGTTCGCCGCCACCATTCCGCCGCACATGAAATTGCACGACGGCACCACCAAACACATATTCAAACAGGCATTGCGCGGCATTTTGCCCGATGCAACGCTGGACCGTCGCAAGAAAGGTTTTGCGATGCCACTCGGCGACTGGTTCCGCAATGAACCGCGCGGCTACGTACAGGACCTGCTGTTGTCGGCACGCAGTCGCTCACGCGGCATCTTCAATGCGCCCTATATCGAAAAACTGCTCGCCATCCATCAGGGTGGCCGTGCCCTCGATCTGCAGTTGTGGACCCTGATCAGTTTTGAGCTGTGGTGCCGCCGTTTCCTCGATGTGCCGGCGACACAGGCCTCCACCACTCCCCGCCAACCCGTGCGCGGTGCCTCACACTTCGTTCCTCCTCATCCCAACTCCCCGCCCTCCAACTCCCCGCCTCTCTCCGCCGTCATGTGATTGTGACAAAGCCCAGGTCTTTACCTGGGCTTTGTGCATCTGGGACCTGTTTCCCGCAAACGAGCAATTTCCGGGCTCAACTTGCAGGGATTCCCTGATAGTTACGTTACGGCCCCACCCCTAAGCTGCGATCACCACTGTAGAAAACCGCCCGAATTTTTTCGGTGCTTTTTTGGGTTACTGCAGAGGAGTTGATCGAGGCTATACCAAGTCGACTTCCAACTGTTACTTCCCCCGTGGCCAACAAGGGGAAGGGACAGAGTTTGGACCAAAGGTTTGACCCGCCTCGCAAAGGAAACACCAATCAAACAACCGGAACGTAAAAGGCGAGACGAGAACATGCACACGACCACCGCTTTTTCCGCAACATCGCAGTCGCACGACGTTACTTCCGCCAGCCCTACCGCCACCACCAGCAGCCGCACGGTTACCGTTGCAATGGTAGCGCCCAGTCTGGACATTCTCGGTGGCCAGGGTGTGCAGGCAAAATCGCTCGCCGATGAACTCGAGCACAATGGTTTCAATGTCATGTTCGTTGCAGTCAATCCGCGTTTTCCGCGCTGGCTGCAGTGGCTGCGCTCAGTGCCGGTAGCGCGCACGATCATCAATCAACTGCTCTATTTTCCTGCGCTGCTGAAACTGCGCCATGCCGATGTCGTGCATGTGTTCTCTGCTTCGTACTGGTCGTTCCTGCTGGCGCCAGTGCCCGCCATTCTTGCTGCCCGCCTGTTCGGCAAACCGGTGGTACTGAACTACCACAGCGGTGAAGCCGACGATCATCTGGCAACGTGGGGCATGCGGGTGCATCCCTGGCTGAAGCTGGTCACCGACATTGTGGTGCCGTCGGTGTATCTGCAAAAAGTATTCGCTGCGCACGGTTATCACGCCCGCGTCATCCGCAACATGATCAACACCACCCATTTCAGCTATCGCGAACGCCTGCCGCTGCAACCGCTGCTGCTGTCGGCACGCAATCTCGAAAACATGTACCGCGTCGGCAACAACCTGAAAGCGTTTGCAATGGTGCAGAAGAAATGCCCCGCCGCGAAGCTGATCGTTGCCGGTTACGGCAGCCAGGAAAAGCTGCTGAAAGCCTGGGTCTATGCGAACCACTTGCAGGAATCGGTGGAATTCGTTGGCCGCGTTGAACCTGCCGACATGCCGGCGCTGTATGACAGAGCCGACATCATGCTGAATTCTTCCGTCATCGATAACCAGCCGATTTCCATTCTCGAAGGCTGCGCTGCCGGGTTGTTCGTTGTCAGCACACCGGTAGGCGACATTCCCGCCATGGTGCACGACGGCGTCAGCGGTCAACTGGTGCCGATCGACAATCCGGCCGCCATGGCCAATGTCATTCTGAATGCGCTTGACCAGCCCGAACGTGTACATGCGATGACGCGCAAGGCGCGTGAAGAAGCCGAGAAATATACCGGCCCTCATGTTTGTCATGAGTGGGCAGATCTCTACCAGGATTTGGCACGATGAACCTCCAGCGGCTCCTTACGATGACCCCTTCCGAAATCCTGTTCCGTAGCGTGCAGGAAGCGTCGAAGACCATCGAGTCGATCCGTACGAATCCCGACAGCGTTGAACCGCCTTGCGTGTTCACGAAGCTGAAGCACGACCAGGAGAACAGCGGCATCGTGCAGCTGTATCACGCCGGTCACGACAGCCATGCCGTGCAGGCCATGATCACTGCCTTCCAGCTGACAGCGCCTGCCCGCTTTTTCGCCGGCGCCAACGAAGACGCCGTGCCGCTGCTGATCAATGCCAACTGCGAGGAACAAAAGGCAGTCATCGTTGAACATGCCAATGCCATTCTGCGCCGCGAATTTCCGATCCTTGGCTACGGTCGTCTGTCCTTCGGCACCCCGATCGACTGGCAGCTGGATCCACTGACCAATCGCAGTTCGCCCCTGCTGCACTGGAGCAAACTGAATCCGCTCGACACCGACACCGTGGGTGATCACAAGGTGGTGTGGGAGCTCAACCGTCACCAGTGGTTGCTTGATCTCGGCCAGGCCTACCGTTTCACCGGTGATGAGCGCTACGCCGCCTTCTTCGCCGAAGTACTGACTGAATGGATGCAGGCCAATCCTGCCGGCGTCGGCCTCAACTGGAGCAGCTCGCTCGAAGCCTCGTTGCGTTTGATGTCGTGGTGCTGGGGTCTGTTCCTGTTCCGCGGCTCACTGGCACTGACACCCGAACTGCAAGTCGCCATGATCGGCTGGATCGATGTGCATGCCAGCTATGTTGAACGCTATCTGTCACGCTATTTCTCACCGAACACGCACCTTACCGGCGAAGCGCTTGGCTTGTACTACGCCGGCACGCTGTTGACCGATTTGCGCAGCGCGCAGCACTGGGCTTCGCTCGGCAGCGAGATCCTTGCGCAACAGATCAAGCAACAGGTTTACAACGACGGCGTCTATTTCGAACAGGCTACGCGTTATCAGTACTACACGATCGATATCTATCTGCACTACGTGATTCTGGCGCGCCGCAATGGCCAGAAGGTGCCAGCCGAAATCAACGCCGGCCTGCAACACATGCTCGATTTCATGTTGTCGGTGCAACTGCCCGACGGCGCCATGCCCCAGATCGGCGATGCCGACGGCGGCTGGCTGCTGCCGCTGGTGCGCCGCGATCCCGATGACTGCCGTGCGCTGTTCTCGACAGCTGCGGTATTGTTCAAACGTACTGACTACGCATGGGCCGCCGGCGAAGTTGCACCGGAAACCCTGTGGCTGCTGGGTTCGCACAGCCGCGAAATTTTCCAGTCGCTGCAGCCGCGACCACCCGAACAGATTCCACTGCGCCTGTTTCGCCAGGGCGGTTACGCCGTAATGCGTGACAGCTGGCAGCCGAGTGCGCATCACCTGATTTTTGACACCGGCCCACTGGGCTGTGCGTTCACCGGTGGCCACGGCCACGCTGATCTGCTGTCGATCCAGTGCAGCGCCTTCGGCGAACCCTACATCGTCGACGCCGGCACCGGCAGCTATGGCACGCACGAACAATGGCGCCAGTATTTCCGCAGCACGCATGCACACAGCACAATTCTTATCGACGACCGCGATCAGGCCGAACCCAAGGGTCCCTTTGCCTGGCAAGGCGAACGCCCTGCCGCCAGCTTGTTGCGCTATGTCACCGACGATCAGCACGACATTGTCGATGCTGCCCACGATGCCTATCGCAACCTGGCTGATCCGGTCGTCCACCGCCGTCGCGTCATGTACGTCAAAGCCGGCACCGGCTTCTGGGTAGTGATTGATGATTTGACGGGCGCTGCCCGCCATAAAGTGGATTTGCGTTATCAACTGGCCCACCTCGATGTCAGCAATGACGAGTCGTGGACGCGTGTACGTGGCCTGTTGGGCAGTGCGCTGCTGATCCGCGCCTTTGCGCCGGTATCACTCGACGCCCAGTTGATCTCTGGCCAGCAGGAACCGCCAACGGGCTGGCTTTCAGCCGACTACGGCAAGCACGAACCGGCGCCAATGCTGAGCTATGTCACCGAAACGGCGCTGCCACTGCGCATCGTGACCTTGCTTTATCCACTGGCAAATGCCGACGCCGCCGCACCCGCCGTGGCAGCAACCATCAATGCTTACGAGCCTTCGACGGTTACTGCGACCGCCGGTTACTCACAAAGTTATACACAAACCGGTGCGCAGCAGGTCAGTAAATCACCTGATACGCGCAACGCCGATGAACTGGTGGTGATCACCAACGGACGTGAATACCGCATCCGCATCGACGACCAGACAGTCACGATCGCAGATTGATGACTGCCAACTTTTTCACAGTCAGCGTCGATTTTTTCGCCGCTTCCTGACCAAGAACCTCTACGGGACCTGACCAACACCATGTGTGGCATTGCCGGCATTCTGAAGTTAAACCCACGCGCTGACGTGGAAGAGTCACGCCTGGTCGCCATGCGCGACAGCCTGTGGCATCGCGGCCCTGACGGCTGCGGCCTGATGATTGATGGCCAGATCGGTCTCAGCCATCGCCGCTTGTCGATCATCGATCTTGCCGGTGGCCATCAGCCAATGGCGAACGAACAACGCACGCTGTGGGTTACTTTCAACGGCGAAATCTACAACTACCGCGAACTGCGTACGCAGTTGCAGTCGATGGGAAGCGTGTTTACGACACGCTCGGATACCGAAGTAATCCTGCATGCCTATGACAAATTCGGTGACCGCTGTGTTGAGCATCTGTCCGGCATGTTTGCCTTTGCACTGTGGGACACGGCGAAGAAACGCCTGTTGCTCGCCCGCGATCGCATCGGCATCAAGCCGTTGTACTACGCCATCAACAGTGACCAGCTGATGTTTGCCTCCGAGATCAAGGGCCTGCTGGCGGAAGGTTCGCTGCGTCCCGAATTCAATCGCTCGGTACTGCCGGAATTTCTTGCCAGCCGCTATGTGACCGGCAACGAAACCTTTTTCAACGGTGTTCGCAAACTGTTGCCCGGGCACACGCTGTCGTGGTCGGCCGAAGAAGGCTTTGCCGAACGCCGCTACTGGCAGCTGCCGACGACACCAGCGTCGTCATCACTGTCGCGCAATGACTATGTCGAACTGGTCCGCAACAGCCTGAAGGATGCCGTGCAAAGCCATCTGGCCAGCGACGTACCGGTGGGCCTGTTCCTGTCGGGTGGCCTTGATTCCAGCATTCTGGCGTCGATGATGTCGGCACTGGCGAAGGAGCCGGTGCACAGCTTCTCGGTGGGCTTCAACGAAAAAGCCGCCAACGAACTCGGCTACGCCCGCATGGCTGCCAACAATGCCGGCACCCGTCACCACGAAGTACTGGTGTCGCCCAATGAATTCTTCTCGTCGCTGCCACACATGATCTGGCACGAAGATGAACCGGTCGCCTTCACCTCCAGCGTGCCACTGCACGTTGTCTCGCGGCTCGCGGGACAGCACGTCAAAGTCGTGCTGACAGGTGAAGGCGCCGACGAACTGTTCCTCGGCTATGACTACCGCTATCGCGTCACGGCGTTGAACAATCGTCTTGGCAAGTACTACAAGGCCATGCTGCCCGAAGCCCTGCGCCATGCCGTTGCCGATGGCATCGCCAAATGGCCGGCTTCCGCACGCCGCTATGCCGAACGCACCTTCCTCGCGGTCGATACCAATCCGCGCGACATGTTCTTTGAAAATTTCTCGGTGTTCCGCCGCGATCTGCGCCACACGCTGTTGCAGGATGCCTACGCCGTCCAGACCGAAAACCCGCATGGCATTGCGCTCGGGCATTACCACGCAGCCGGCAACGATCCGCTGCAGTGCATGAGCCACGCCGACATGCAGAGCTTTTTGGTAGAGCTGCTGATGAAGCAGGACCAGATGAGCATGTCTGCATCAGTCGAAAGCCGCGTGCCCTTCCTCGACCATCGCCTGGTCGAACTGGTGGCAACGATTCCGTCGCATCACAAGATGCGTGGCTGGCAAACCAAGTCGCTGCTGCGCGATGCCGTCAAGGATCTGGTGCCGCGCGAAATTCTCGAACGCAAGAAGATGGGCTTTCCGGTGCCAACCAGCGAATGGCTGCGCGGCCGCTTCTGGCCTGTCGTTGAAGAGTATGTGCTGAGCAATCGTGCGTTGGCGCGCGGCTACTTCAATCCGATCGTCCTGCGCCAGATGGCGCATGAACACCGCGAAGGCAAGGGCAACCACGGCGAACGCCTGTGGCTGCTGATCAACCTGGAAATGTGGCAGCGCATCTTCATCGAAGGTGAAGCACCAGCTGCCATCTACTCCGACAAGAAACCTGTTCTGCGTGAAATGGCCGGCGAACTGTTCCAGCCAGCTTACGCAATGCATTGAGATAGGACGAAAACAACGATGCGTATTCTTTGGGTAAAAATAGGCGGTTTGTGGCCAGCCGACTCCGGTGGCCGGCTGCGCAGCTTCCACATCCTGTCGGAGTTGTCGCGCCGCCATGAAGTGACCGTGGTAACGACGCTGCAACAAGACGAACCCCCTACCCAGCTGGCCGAGCACCTGCCGCGCTGCAAGCGCGTCATCTCGCTGCCGCACAAACCGGCCAAGCATGGCAGCCAGGCTTTCGTGAAAGCCCTGCTGCAATCGTGGTTCTCCACGCTGCCGGTCGATTTGTACAAGAACCAGAACGAACAGATGCAAGAGACCGTACGCGAGCTGCTGAACAGCGGTGACTATGATCTGTGCATTGCTGATTTCCTGACCGGACTGGCCAATGTGCCAAGACGGCTGCCGAT
>JAZKEH010000522.1:0-2625 GCA_040387155.1 Pseudomonadota bacterium
GCGCGAGGTGGACCCGCAGGAGCAATGGCAATTGCAACAGGTGCTGATGCACCGCGAATTTCCGGCGCGTGTGCGCGCCTATGTTGGTAAATGACTCAGAAAAAAAACAGCCCAGGACAAACATGACACTACTCTTCGATATACAAATTCCCAGCGTCGCAATCGTGGGTCGCCTCGAACGCTTTCCAGTCAACCGCATCTATTGCGTAGGTCGCAACTATGCAGCGCACGCCAAGGAGATGGGCGGCAGCCCGGAACGGGAGTCGCCTTTCTTCTTCAGCAAACCGGCTAACGCCGTGGTCGACAATGGCACGCAGCTGCCATACCCCTCGCGCACGGCCGATCTGCATCACGAAGTGGAACTGGTAGTCGCGCTGGCCGGGGAAGCGTTGGCTGCGAAAGGCGAGAAACTATCGCTGACGGAAGCGGAGGCGGCGGTTTACGGATACGCAGTCGGTCTTGATTTCACGCGTCGTGACTTGCAGGCAGAGGCCAAAGATAAAGGAAGGCCGTGGGATGTTGCCAAGGGTTTCGACAACTCCGCACCCCTTTCGGCGTTGACGCCAGTGGCACAGGCTGGCGACATCGGTCAGGCGCAGATTGCGTTGAAGGTGAATGGCAAAGAGCGTCAGCACGGCGCCATTAGCGATCTGATCTGGAATATCCCCGAACTGATTGCGGAGCTGTCCACATTCTATCGGCTGCGGCCCGGTGACCTGATCTTCACCGGCACGCCCGCAGGAGTAGCGGCAGTGGTGGCGGGGGACGTATTAGAGGGAGAGATCGACAATCTGCAGCCACTGCGGATCAGTATTGCCCGTTAGCTGCGTTCTTGCCTGCTGGGTTAAAAGCTGAAGAAGCTGCTGACCGAGAGGTACAGTACGGCGGCGATCAGCACGCTGAACGCAATGAAGCGCACCGGGTGGTGGCGGAACGAGGTCAGCATGGAATCGGCCTGCCCTAATCTGACCAGTTCTTCGTATTCTTCGCGCATGCGCTGAGTACGCTCTTGCTGGTAAGCCTCCAGCAGGGTGCGGGCTTCGTCAAAACGGTTCTCGTCGTGGATCCACAGTGCCGGCATGGAAATACCCCAGTTGCCCGCGCCGGTCTCGTAGAATTCGATTTCGTGCTGAGTGAGTAACTCGCGTACCTCATCGGCTTCATCTTCCGGAACGTGGCGCAATCTGAAGAGCAGTCTGGACATACGGAGATCTCAGGTATTCAGGGCGTTTCCCTGCTGTGGAGGGCATGCTACCTTTATCCAGACAAACCGTAAATCAGCCAGCAAGGACCCGGACATGCACTCTAGATTCTCTCGCTATCCGTTCCCAGACCGTTCGCGCATGTTCGCTCGCGTACCTGTTTTGAGGGTGGTTGCGTTCCTCTTATTGCTTGGAACGCTGCTGCCGTTGACCCAGGTCAATGCGCAAAGCTCTGTCTGGGTGGCCACGTCAGGAGAACAGAAGGTCTATCTTGGCGGCACTGTGCATCTGCTGCGTCCCACCGACTTTCCTCTCCCCGCTCCTTTCGAGGCAGCTTATGCCGCCTCGGACAAACTCTATTTCGAGACCGATATCGCAGGGCTCAGTGACTTTGCCGTGCAGGCGCGCATGATGCAGGAGCTGACTTACAGCGATGAGCGCACTCTCAAGACGGTTCTCAGCCCTGAAGCGTACAGTGCATTGCAAGCCTATACCGGGCAGGTAGGGCTCCCGCTGCAGATGATGGAAAAATTCAAGCCCGGATTGCTGGTGAGCACCCTGCAGGTCATCGAATTCCAGAAGCTGGGGTTCACTCCGCAGGGAGTGGATGCGTATTTCAATGGCAGGGCTGTGGGGGATGGCAAACCGGTGGGGGAACTGGAGCCCATTGACGCGCAGATCGGCTTCATCGCCAACATGGGTGAGGGCAATGAAAGTGAGTTCATCATGCTTTCACTGGAAGACATGAAGGAGATTTCTACCTCGATGGAGCAGATGGTGAGCGCGTGGCGCAGCGGGGACAACGCCGAGCTCGCGGAGTTGTTTGTTGATGACATGAAGGAACAGCATCCGCCCCTCTACAAATCTCTGCTGCTGGATCGCAACCACAACTGGATGCCCATCATCGAGGGTATGTTCGAGCAAGAGGGCACCGAGTTTGTACTCGTCGGTGCTGCGCATCTGATCGGTGAAGATGGGCTGTTGAGTCTGCTGGAAAAGAAAGGGTATGTGGTCAGCCGCGTCGAGTGAGGCTCGAGTGGGACGTCAGTCTGCATGTTTACACAACAATTCGAAGAAGGCTTTTCCAGCGTTGCTCATCAAACGCTGCCGATGGTAGATGCAGTCGAGATTGCGGCTCAGCAGGACAGGCGTGTCTGCCTGCGGCAGCAGTACATTGAGAATGCTCAGTGATTTATCCTGCAACATGGACTCGGGCAACACGCTCCAGGCATAGCCTGCAGAAATCAGCGCCTTGATGGTTTCCAGATAGTTGGTGGCCAGATTGATCTTGAGACTCAGCCCCGCCCTGTCGAACAACTCTTCCACCAGCTTGGTCGTGTAGAAACGTCTCTCCGGGAGCAGTGCCTGATAAGGGCTGATGTCGGCGAGGCTGACATTCGCGAGTTTGCTCAACGGGTGTTGG
>JAZKEH010000523.1:0-4584 GCA_040387155.1 Pseudomonadota bacterium
TGGTTTCCAATCTGTCTCAGCATTGCATAAGCAAGCACATGAATAATGTAGACGGGGTATGACCATTCACCAATCAGCCGATCAAGGCGCAAACGTTTTGACACCTCAAACAAGGCCGCCAGCGTAAAAACCACCGGCACATACAATACCCACTTCCAGGATTGCGCCCACTCCCCGACAGAGCCATAAGCCAGACTGCCGGCACCCACCAGCATGACGCAGCTCCAATTAAAAAAAGCAGAGTGCGGCGCTGCCAGCGATCTGGACCCATGTCGCTGGGCAAGGACTCCGCCGAGAAACAACGGCAATTGGGCGGGAAAGAAGAAATAGGCTGCCCACCCCGCTTGCTCCATCCCGGCTCGCACAAGCAAGCCCGCTGCCATCAGAATCACCAGGTTGCGCGTCGACAGCTTGATCAGAAAAGGTACGCACAGGTAAAACCATAGTTCGGTCCCTATCGACCAGGCCTGGCCAATATCGGACGCCGATCCCAACCAGGCCGAACCATCAGCCAGTGGTTCAGGTGTGTAGCCCATGGTGAGCACAAGACCTGACTCCACCGATCCATGAAACAGGTTGGGAATGTCATGTCCGACCATGAACCAGTTGCTGAATTGCATTAACGGATAAAGCACCGGCCCCATGATGGCCGAAAAATCAGCCGCCGCAGTTGGAGGACGCTGTAAATACCACCATGAGAAGAGCCACCACAGTGTTGTGCCCACCATCGTCACCAGATAGAGAGGCCACAACCTGAAGAACCTGCTCAGATAGAAACTCCGGATGCCTGCACCGGAGCGGACGTTGTATTTTTCGGTCAGCACCAGGCTCATGTAAAAGCCCGAGATCATGAAAAACAATTCCACTGCCATGTGGCCAGGAATCAGCTTGAGTCCAATCCATGAAGGGCAATGTTCAAAAACAACTGAACAGGCCAACAGCAACCGCAAAATCCCCATTCAAATTTCTCTATGAGCGAGTCGGTACAAAGCAGGTAGTACTACCAGGGTCAGTAGCGTAGACGACAGAATACCGCCAATCACCACAGTAGCCAGCGGCCGCTGCACTTCCGCGCCGGTGCCGGTGTTGAACGCCATCGGGATGAATCCCAGACTCGCCACCAGTGCTGTCATCAACACCGGTCGCAAACGGATCAGTGCACCTTCGACAATGGCGTTGACCAGGTCGCCATGCTGCTGCCACAGCGTGCGAATGAAACTCAGCATGACAAGACCATTCAACACCGCAACGCCAGAGAGCGCGATAAACCCGACACCCGCGGAAATCGACAGCGGCATGTCGCGCAACCACAGCGCCAATACACCGCCGGTCAACGCCAGCGGTACACCGCTGAAAATAATCAGCGCATCGCGGAACGAACCGAAGGCAATCAGCAGCAGGCCGAGAATGACAATCAGCGTAGCAGGCACCACCAACGCCAAACGTGCCGTCGCGCTTTCCAACTGCTCAAACGTTCCGCCATAGTCGAGCCAGTAACCCGGCGGCAGTTCCAGTTCTGCAGCAATGCGTTCGCGCGCTTCTTCAACAAAGGAGCCGAGATCACGGCCGCGGATATTGGCAGTGACGACGACACGGCGCTTGCCGTTCTCGCGACTGACCTGGTTGGGTGCCGACACCAGTTCCAGCGTCGCCACTTCTGCCAGTGGCACATAGCCCGGGTTATGGCCGGTGTCATGCACGGGCACAGGTAAACGTGACAAACGATTGATGTCGTTGCGCAATACTTCCGGCAGCCGTACCACCAGCTCAAAGCGTCTGTCACCGGCAAACATCAGGCCGGCATTTTCCCCACCGATGGCGGTTGCCATCAGGGTCTGGATATCACTGACGTTGAGACCATAGCGCGACAACTCAGTGCGTTTCGGTACCACGGTCAGCATCGGCAAACCGGTGATCTGTTCGACAGCAGGATCAGCAACGCCGGGAATTGTTTCGAGTATTTCCATGATTTCCTGCGCAGCACTCTGCAACACATCCATGTCATCGCCGAACACCATGATACCGAGATCGGTGCGTACGCCGGAGATCAATTCGTTGAAGCGCATCTCAATCGGCTGGGTGAACTCGTAGCGGTTGCCGGGCAACTTGCTGACAGCAGCTTCCATCGACGCTACCAGATCGGCCTTGCTGCGCTCCGGATCCGGCCACTCCTCGCGTGGTTTCAGGATGACCATGTTGTCGGCAACGCTGGGCGGCATTGGATCCGTGGCCACTTCAGCAGTGCCGATCTTGGCAAACACCTTGTCGACTTCAGGAAACTTGCGCAATTCATCTTCCAGCGTGAACTGCATGTCGATGGCTTGTTCCAGGCCGGTGCCGGGAATACGCAACGCATGCAATGCAATGTCGCCTTCATCCAGCTGCGGAATGAACTCAGTGCCGAGTGTCGTAGCCAGCCAGCCGGTGAAGGCAACCAGCAGACAGGCGACGCCCACTACCGCCCAGCGCAAGCGCAGCGCCAGTTGCAACAGCGGTGCGTAGACCCGACGTGCACTGCGCATCAGCCAGTTCTCGTGGTCATCAATATTGCCGCTCATGAACAGGGCCAGCATGGCCGGAATGAACACGAGCGACAGCAGGATCGCTACCAGCAACGCGATCACAACCGTGATTGCCATGGGATGAAACATTTTTCCTTCGACACCTGTCAGCGTGAAGATCGGCAGATACACCAGCGTAATGATGCCGATACCGAACAGACTTGGACGTATCACTTCGTTGGCGGCACTGAACACGATCTGCAAGCGCTGTTCGCGGCTCAGCACGCTGTTCTGTCGCTGTTGTTCCATCGCCAGACGCCGGATTGTGTTTTCGACAATGATGACAGCGCCATCAACGATCAGGCCGAAATCAAGCGCGCCCAGGCTCATCAGGTTGGCCGACACGCCGGCTTCGACCATGCCGGTAATGGTGCCAAGCATCGTCAGTGGAATCACCGCCGCAGTAATCAGTGCTGCTCGCAAATTTCCGAGCAAGACAAACAGCACAAGGATGACCAGCAATGCACCTTCAAGCAGGTTCTTCTGCACGGTGACGATGGCTTTTTCAACCAGCGTCGTACGGTCGTAGACAGTTTCGGCAACGATGCCATCGGGCAATGATGACTGGATCTCTGCCAACTTCTCTGCGACGCGCTTCGATACGGTACGCGAATTTTCGCCCGCCAGCATGAAGGCAGTGCCGAGCACAGTTTCGTGGCCATCACGGGTAGCAGCACCAGCGCGCAACTCGCGTCCCAGCGCAACCTCTGCCACGTCCTTGATGCGCACAGGTATCCCATCGCGCGCCGTGACTACGACGTTGGCAATGTCTTCCAGCGTTGCCAATTGGCCAGGTGAACGCACCAGCAGTTGCTGCCCGTTGCGTTCGATATAGCCTGCACCGCGATTGTCATTGTTCGCCCGCAACGCGGCGGTGACATCACTCATGCCAAGATCCCACCGTAACAAAGCCGCCGGATCAGGCGTGACGTGATATTGTTTTTCAAAGCCACCGATCGTGTTGATCTCAGTGACACCTTTCACCAGCGCCAACTGCGGCTTGATGATCCAGTCCTGGATTTCACGCAGCGCAGTGCTGTCGTACGGCGTGCCATCCGGTTGGATTGCACCCGGCAACGCTTCGACGGTGTACAGGAAAATCTCGCCGAGGCCAGTCGCTATCGGCCCCATCTCCGGTTCAAGTCCGGCCGGCAACTGGTTCTTGATGCTGCCAAGACGTTCGTTGACAAGATTGCGCGCGAAATAGCGATCAGTGCCGTCTTCGAATACCACGGTGACCTGCGACAAACCGAAACGCGATACTGATCGCGTGTATTCCAGTTGCGGCAGGCCCGCCAACGCCGTTTCAACCAGAAACGTGATGCGCTGTTCAGCTTCCAGCGGTGAGAAACCCGGCGCTTCCGTGTTTACCTGCACCTGCACGTTGGTAATGTCGGGCACGGCATCGATCGGCAGGTTGCGATAGTTCCAGCCACCGAAGATGGCCATCGCGCTGACAAGAAACAGTACAACCCAGCGCCGCTGTATCGAACTCTGTAAAAGGGACTCCAGCATGAGGCGCTCCTAGTGATCGTGGGAGGCGCCGGATTTCTCCAGATCGGCCTTCAGCAAGTAGCTGTTGACGACAACATACTCATCGCCTGCATTGAGACCGCTGAGCACTTCGGTGAAACGGCCATCGGTGCGTCCAAGCTCAAGCGGACGGATTTCATACTCATTGCCCACCTTGATGAACACGACCTGCCAGTCACGGAACGTTTGCAGCGCAAGATTGTTGATCAACAACGGCACCGGTGTTTCTGCGACAACAACGTCGGCTTCCACCAGCAGGCCAGGCGTCCACTCGGACGAGGCATTGTCGAGCGGCACGCGAGCGACAACGTTGGGCGTATCACCGGCACCGGGATTCAGATAGAGAATGCTGCTGAGCGTGCTCAACGAATTCATGCGGATCGTCACTGCCTGCCCCGGCTGGATCGTGCGGGCATCGCCGGGAAAGACATCGAGATCGGCCCACACCTTGCTGTAGTCGGCAATCGTCAGCAGCGGCTGCTCGCCGGCA
>JAZKEH010000524.1:0-1951 GCA_040387155.1 Pseudomonadota bacterium
TTTTGAGCGCTGCACTGATGGAACCAACGAGCTCGAATATGTTGGTACTTTCGGCAGGTGTGATAGACAGTTTGTCGCCGGGTTGCGGAACACCCGTCAACGCCATGTTTACGCCCGTGAAACTGATCGTTGCGCCATCAATGTATTCACCATTGGCCACAACATTGGATGGTGCGGCTGAATCCCGGATTGTATAAAACATTTTCTGGTCCGCACCCTGCGGCGCAAATTCCACCGTGTAGTCGCCCGACACGAACGCGTTATTAGCTGCGTACTGGCCGACGAGTACCGATCCGCTGTTGGCAGCGTCGGGCTCAATCTGCACGCGGCCATCGCCACCAGGAATTTTCATGAAGATATTGTCGCCGGAATCCCGCACGACCATATTCTGGCCTTCACCAATCTGGATTTTGCGGATCGCCTGGTCACCCTGATAAATAAACTGGCCGCCGCTTTGTACAAACGGCGTCGTTGTATTCTGGGTGCCCGCGAACAGGTATTCGCCGTTGGCGTCCCTGCTGTTCGCAAGCGACACAATCTCGTGCATGCGCTGATCGATTTCCTTGGCAATGCTCACGCGGGCACTGTCGTGATTGGTTGGATTATTCGCCTGCACGGTAAGTTCGCGTACTCGCTGCAGGCTATCGTTGATTGACTGCAATACATCTTCCTGCCGCGATATTTCTGTCTTCGCCAGACTCAGGTTGCGGTTGTACTGGTCAACTTCGCCGAGATTCGCATTGAGATTCAGCACCTTTACAGCGCCCGAGGGATCATCCGACGGCCGCAGAATCTTGAGCCCCGTCGTGAGCTGCAACTGCGTCTGCTGCAACTTGGAGGATTGCTGCTGCATCGCTGTCATGGCCTGCCGGTAAAACTGTGAAGTTGCTATGCGCATAAATTATTGACCGAGGGAATTCATGAGCGTCGCGAACACTTCGTTCGCCACTTTTATGATCTGTGCGGAAGCCTGGTAAGCCTGCTGGTAACGCAGCATGTTGGCCGCCTCTTCGTCGAGGTTAACGCCGCTGATATTTTCGCGATACTGCTCAGCCTGCTGCAACAGGGACGCTTCCACCTGCAGGTTGGCATCGGCCTGGCGTGTACTGACGCCGACCTGGGCGACGATGCCGCCGTAAAAATTCTGCAGAGTCTGCGTGCCATTGATGACCTGCTTCGACTTGAGACCGGCAAGCTGCAACGCATTGCTGTTGTCGCCGCGCGCGCCGCTGTTGTGGCCGAGACTGATGTTATCGGCCTCTGCGGGTTTGCCGCTCACAGTGAACGACACACCGAGCGATGCGAGTGTGAAACTTTTACCCGCGCTGTCTGCGAGCGGATCGTAGGCCAGTGCAGCGGCTGCGCCGCCATTGACGATAAAACCTGGCTGCCCCGCTCCAAGTGCGTCGGCTGAAAAGGTCAGGCTGACAGGCGCAGCAAGTGGAATGCGCGACGGGTCCGTTATCTGCAGGCCGGTAATTGTGGTGGCACCAGTGTTTGCTGTAGCGGCAGTAGCGCGCACCGCGGAGGCGGCGGCAATTGCAGCCGGATCACGAATCGCGAGGCTGAACTGATTTCCCGCAGCACGTGCCGGATTGAATTGAAAACTGTCGCCGGATACGGGAGTTCCGCTGCTGACCTCGACTTCCAGGCCATCCAGTTCGAGAGTGCCGGTGCCGCTGACACTTGTGTTGTCGCTCATTCGCGTCAGGTCCCACTGGGTGCCGTTGAAGCTCAGGCGATAGTCACTGGCTTTGACTGCGGAGGCGTCAGCAATCGTCAATTCCGGAACGGTGCTGCCTGTATTGGACATATGACTGTTGATAGCGGCTGCACCGGCGGTGAAAAACCGGGTGCCGGCATTGCCGTTGATATCCAGGCCAAGTTCGTGCTGGTTATTAAATGCTTCCGACATCGCGAGGACAATCAGGCCCGCGCCAGCGCTGCGGCG
>JAZKEH010000525.1:0-2935 GCA_040387155.1 Pseudomonadota bacterium
GGCCAGTAAGGCCCAATATCTTGCCTTCGAAACAATCGTGTTCGGCGTCATATTCGATTTTGGCGCTGTAGCCGTCTACTTGCATCAGGTCCATGGTTTGCTCCCTGGCTTGCATAAAATCACTCAATATTCTGAATCTGCTCCCTCATCTGCTCAATCAACACCTTCAGCTCCACACCACCAAACGTCGTTGAAGTCACAACCGCTTTTGAGCAGATCGTATTCGCCTCACGATTAAACTCCTGCATCAAAAAGTCCAACCGCCTGCCCACCTGGCCCTTCTGCTTCAACGTGTGATGCACTTCCTTTATATGCGTGTCGAGTCGGTCGAGTTCTTCATGGATATCCGCCTTCTGCGCAATCAACACAATCTCCTGCTCAAGCCGCGTCGGCTCCACCTGCAGCTGCAACTCGGCAAACTGCGTTTTGATGCGCTCAGCCTGCGCGGCGAGGATCTGCGGCAATTCCTTCCGGATGTTGGCAACGATGGTGCCGATCTGAGTCAGACGGTCTTCAATCAACTTCTGCAACTCGGCACCTTCGCGTTCGCGCTGTTGCTGGAAGGCAACCAGCGTGGCGTTGAACAGGGCAACGGTCTGCTCCTCGATTTGCTTGGTATCCATCTCGCGTTCCTGCACCAAACCAGGCCAGCGCAGGATGTCGAGTTCAGTAGGGGGTGCATGAGTGGGGAAATGACTACGAATGGCCGCCATCGAGGTCTTGAGTTGCAGCAGCACTTCTTCGTTCAGCGAGATACTGGCCTTGGCGGCTTGCGCGGCGACAAACTTCAACTGGGCTTCGACTTTGCCGCGTTGCACGCCCTGGCGCAGCGCTTCACGCAGCGTGCTTTCCAGTTGGCGCAGGCTTTCGGGCAAGCGGAAACTCGGCTCCAGATAGCGGTGATTCACCGCGCGGATTTCCCAGATCAAGGTGCCAAAGTCGTGTTCGGACTGTTGGCGGGCGAAGGCGGTCATGCTGGCGGTCATGGAGTGTCCTGTTATGGGCGGTTACGTGGCGCTGATGGCATGACGGGATACAATGGGCACCCATCAAGTACTACCACCAAAAGTGCCCGGGACTATAACGAAAACCCCCAGCTTTGGCAGTAAAAGGAATCCGTTCAATGTCGACCCCAAGACCCAGTGGCCGCGCGCCCGATGCGTTGCGTCAAGTCAAACTCACACGCAACTACACCAAGCATGCCGAGGGCTCCGTGCTCGTCGAATTTGGTGATACCAAAGTCATCTGCACGGCCAGCGTTGATTCCAGCGTGCCGCGTTTTCTGAAAGGCAGCGGCCAGGGTTGGATCACCGCGGAGTACGGCATGCTGCCGCGCTCCACCGGTTCGCGCATGGATCGCGAAGCGGCGTCGGGCCGCCAGAGTGGCCGCACGCAGGAGATCCAGCGTTTGATAGGTCGGTCACTGCGTTCCGCCATCGACATGCATAAACTCGGCGAGCACACGATCAAGATCGACTGCGATGTTATCCAGGCTGATGGCGGTACGCGTACGGCCAGCATCACCGGCGGCTGCGTGGCGTTGGCGGATGCCATCAACCAGATGCTGAAGAAGGGCATGCTGAAGGAAAGCCCGCTGAAGCGGATGGTGGCGTCCGTGTCCGTTGGCATCTGCAAGGGCGTGCCGGTACTCGATCTGGATTACATCGAAGATTCGGGTGCTGAAACCGACATGAACATTGTCATGAACAGCGAGGGTGGATTTATTGAAGTGCAGGGCACTGGCGAAGCGAGCGACTTCACGTTGCAGGAACTCAATGCGATGATTTCGCTTGCCCAGGGCGGCATTCGCCAGCTGTTCGCGCTGCAATTGCAGGCGCTCAAGGAATAAGCCATGCAGGATTACCAGAAAGAATTTCTCGATTTCGTCCTCAGCCGCAACATTCTGCGCTTTGGCGAATTCACGCTGAAGTCCGGGCGCCAGAGCCCGTATTTCTTCAATGCGGGGCTGTTCAATACCGGCAAGGCGCTGGCCTTTATCGGCCGCTGCTATGCCGCGGCGATCCAGCATTCCGGCCTCAGCTACGATGTCATTTTCGGGCCCGCCTACAAGGGTATTCCGCTGGCGGCTGCTACCAGCATCGCGCTGGCCGAGCACTTTGGCCACGACATGCCCTATTGTTTCAATCGCAAGGAGGCCAAGGACCACGGCGAAGGCGGCACCATAGTAGGTGCACCGTTGGCCGGTAAAGTGCTGGTGGTTGATGACGTAATCACCGCCGGTACCGCGATTCGCGAAGTGATGACGATCATTCAGCAGGCCAAGGCTACGGCCGCCGGCGTCTTGGTGGCGCTGGATCGCGAAGAACGTGGTCAGCAGGGCGAGCTTTCCGCCATCGGCGAGATCAGAAAGGAATTCGGATTGCCCGTGGTCAGTATCATTAGCTTGGGACAAATCATCGATTACCTGCAACACACCGGCGATCAGCAGTTGCAACAGTACCTGCCAAAACTGGAGGCTTACAGAGAGCGCTATGGGGCAAAGTAAAAAGTCATTGTTGAGCGTCGCAGCCGTTACGCTGGCCGTGTTGCTGGCCCAGCATGCAATGGCGGCCAATATCTACCGCTACATGGATGAGAACGGTCGCACCGTTTTCAATTCGTTCATTCCCCCCGAATACGTCAAGAACGGCTATACGATTCTCAATGAACGTGGCCAGGTAATCCAGGAAGTACCGCGTGCACTGACCGCCGAAGAGCTGGCCGCCCAGAAAGCGGGCAAGGAAGTGGAAGCCCAGGTTTTAGCCGACCTTATAGCGCGCGAAGAAGCCGATAAACTGTTGATCCGCCTGTTCCGCGCCCCGGAAGAAATTGAGCGCAAGCGCGACAACTCACTCGATCAATTACAAACCCAGCGCGATCTCGTGCTGCTCAACATGAGCAAGACCGACGAGGAGATCGCGCGCCTGCAAGGAAT
>JAZKEH010000526.1:0-5977 GCA_040387155.1 Pseudomonadota bacterium
AAAATCAAAACTCTTTCGGTAGCTCGTTCGGCAACCCTGTCGGCCAGCCTGCTCGTGCTGGCAACCTCTGCGCAGGCAGAGCCGGCCATTTACCGCGACAGCACACTGACGATTCCGTCGGGCGCCGTCATCAACAGCACTGGCGCCAAGTACTACACGGACATCGTGTTGAAGGCCGACACCACCGGCAAGTTCAAGATCACTGGCGCCACCGAGCTGCCACTGGTCTACATCGACAGTGCCAACCCTACGGTTGTTGAAACCGAGAGCTCACGTTCAGTGGAAATCGCAATCGCCGGCCACAAGAGCGTGCCTTGCGTGCAGCTGCAAGAAACCGCCGTGTCGCGCAAGGACAAAGTGTTCAACATCGTGATCGCCGAAAGCGTAATGGGCCCTGCCGAGAGCTGCATTGCGATGCTGGCGCCGTTCGATCTGAAACTGCCATTGGACGTGAGCGGGTTGCCGGCTGGCACCTACAAGGTAGTCGTCAACACCGTTGAAACCAGCTTTGTGCTGACACGCCAGCCATAAGCGGGCCATTGTCACACTACGTCACTTTCCGTAGGAACATGCTGTTGTAGCGATACAGCTCCGCAGGGACGCGGAGTGTGTCGCTACAATCCAGTAGAGCCTGTCCGTTCGTTGCTGCTACTCTCCCGCCGAGTCTTTGAATTACCGATTGGCCGGAGAACGGAATGAACGCCCCCACCGCCCTTGCGCAGAGCCCACCCGCACTTGATGCCGCACTGCTGCAGACCCACCCCGCCCTGGCTGCAGTTGCATTGGAAAGTGTCGACGTTGCCGCTGCAATGCCGTTGCTCGCAAGCTGCGAAGCTCATGTCCTCGCGCCGGTGCTGGCGCAGCTGACACCGACGCAGGCGCGCCTGTTCCTCACCAAACTGGGTCCTTCCCATGTTGCTGACGTCATCAGCAAACTGTCGATCCCGCGCGCCGCGTTGTTGCTGCGCGGCATGACGGAGGAAGACCGCAAGCATTTGCTCACCTTTGTCGAACCTGCACTGCAGCACCATTTGTCTGTACTGCTCAACAGCGCGCCGCACAGTGCCGCAGCCCTGATGGATCCGCGTGTGCTGCGCCTGCAACCTTCGATGAAAGTACGCGATGCGCTGGATCAGTTGCGGGTGCACCAGTTCCACAAGCGTCCTACCCAGGCACGCCGTGTGCTGGTGTTGCTCGACGATAACCACCGTCTCGAAGGCATGGTCGCGATCCAGGACCTGGCCTTCGCCGACCCGGATGAACGCCTGCAGGATTACCGCCAGAGCGTGCCAGCCACCGTTCAACCGACAACGACCCATGAAGAAATCGTCAAGATTCTGCAGATGCATCACGTATCGAGCTTGCCGGTAGTGGATGCGCAAGAACGCCTGGTCGGCATCGTGCGGCAGGACGAACTGGATGCGATTGCGCGCGAAGGCGCCATTGGCGATATGCAGGCGATGTTCGGTGTCAGTCGTGAAGAGCAGGCCTTGTCACCGCCGTGGTTTTCGGTGCGTCAGCGCCTGCCGTGGCTGCAGATCAATTTGTTCACGGCGTTTGCGGCAGCAGCGGTAGTTGGTCTGTTTGAAGATACGATTGCGCGTTATACGGCTCTGGCTGTGCTGCTGCCGGTAGTGGCGGGGCAGGCAGGCAACACTGGTGCGCAGGCGCTTGCCGTTGTTATCCGTGGGCTGGCACTGCATGAGATCACGCTGACACATTGGCCGCGCGTAGTGAGCAAGGAGGTAGTCGTCGCACTGCTTAATGGCATTGGTGTGTCGATAACCACGTCGCTTTGCATCTATGTGTGGAGTCGCTCGCTGGGACTGACACTGATCATTGCACTGGCAATGATTGTCTCGATGCTGATTGCCGGTGTGGCGGGTGCCTTCGTACCGCTGTTGCTGACGAGGCTGGGACAGGACCCGGCGCAGTCATCGTCGATCATTCTGACGACGATTACCGATATTGCGGGATTCTTCAGTTTTCTCGGCATCGCTACGGCTTTGATTACGATGCTCTAGCGAGTGTGCTTCTCAAGAAGAGATCGGCGCGGTTGAGTGTTTGTAGCACCCAACCACGCCTTGGCAACTCTTTATAAACTTTTCTCGCTAACCCGCTGGCTTAACCAACGCTGCCGCTTTCAATGGCGCTGCCGACAACGGTAACTTCCGGCGGAATGATCTGGCCAGGGACTGCTACTGCAATTTTTGCATCGAGACTCGCTCCCGTATAAGCAGTAACCATGGCATCAAGCGTGTTGTTGTCCATCGCGCCAATCAGCGCTTCGACTACGGCACCCTGCGTCACAGTGGCAGCCTTCGCCAGTGCTGCACCGCCGCTGGCCGTGGCAATGGCCGTATTGCTGGCGTCCACGATCAGTGTCAAGCGTGAAGCAGAGGCTGTTACCAAACCATTGAGGTCGCCGGTTGCAATTATTCGAGCAATGACTGCTGCGTCTGTCAGATCAATCTTGAGACCGGCACTGCCGCGCTCATTCACAACGGTCGCCATTGCTTCGTAAACTTCGAAAGCACGATTGGACGAACTGTCGTTGTTGGCGGCTGCGTCGATTGCCACGCCGATCTGGGTCGCGGTGTTCGATACCTGGAGAATGGCTTTCTCAGCGGTAAATGCGGCTGCTTTTGCTTCGGCGCTGGCAGTGCTGCTCATCAGCACCTTGCGGGGTTCATAGGTCAGCACGTCCACATTGGCCGCCAGACCGAGTGCTGCCTTCACGGTGGTGGTGGCCTGCAGAATTGACTGTCCCTTGTCCAAAAGATTTTGCACCAACGTAGTCAGCGGTGTGACAACCGGAGAAGATGCCGGCGCTGCCATTACGCCTCTGAACGGCAGTTTGGTCAGAAAGTCGACGCCGCCGGTAAGAATGTACCTGCCGGTATCGGCGTTGGCCGGGATGATGACAGTACCGTAGTCGTTGGCCAGCGCGCCCCACTCGCCGGGGCTTTCCCAGAAATTCTCGTTGGCATCAGCGTGGACAATGGAGCTCGCGTAATAGCCGTCGGCTATCTGTCCGCGAATGCCGCTGGAACTTAGCCTGCCAGCGAGATCAGTCATGCTCTGCTTGCCGGTCTCCAGACTTTGCGCTGAAGAGCCAATGCTCTGGATCACATTGCTGGCGGCGGCGTCGATACTGGTGCCGGAGAAAAAGCCGGTATTGCCCTTTGCCGCCAACTGCGCCCTGAAATGCATGGCCGCTTCGGCGCGATTATCCAGCGTGGTGGTAAGAGCGCCTTGCTCGTCGGCAAGATGGTGCAGCATTTTGGCCCAGGTATTCAAACCGGCTGCCTTGAGGCCGTTGACGGCATTTATAGCCTGCGTGGCCGTTATTTCGAGGCCCAAACCCTGACGAGCGATGAGCTGCGCTGTCGCCGCGGTGCCGTTGGCGGCTTCATAGTCATTCAGGATGGAAGTGATCGTGCCATCAATCGCGCCATAACCGCCATTGGCGTTGAAAGAGGCCTCCTGACTGGCGAGCACAGTGGTGTTGGCCATTTTGCCATGGGTCAAAATGTAGAGTTGCTGCAAAGTGGTTAGCGTGTCCGCCATAAGATTCTCCAATCTGTATAGTCAGCATTCAGCTGATTGTGGTTAATGAATTACGGGCAGGACTGTAACAAGGAGGCGACTCCAGCAATGTCAGCTAATACCCTGCATCGGCCGATAAAAAAATCTGGCTGGCAGGGAGAGTTGCGGCTTTTGTCACGTATTTGAATGGGCTGTCGATAATCGCGGCAGCACTGAATGAGGCTGACCGCCGTTCAGGAACCGGCTTACAATCCGGGTGCTAAAACAAAGAGTTCCAGAACAGAAGGTTCCACAACAGAAGGTTCCACAACAACAAAAGGAGCAGTCCGCATGAAACGCAACAGACTCTTATTGCTGGCACTTGCCAGCGCCGCCTTGTGCTCGTCCGTCGGGATAACAACCACCGTATCGCTTGCGCAGCCTGTCAGCGCTGCCGAGGTTGCCTGCACGCGCGAAGGTTTGCAGAAGGCAGTCGACACGTATATCGAAGCGCAAACAAAAGGCGATTTTTCCGGCATGCCACTGGCCACCAATGTGGGCTACTGGGAAAACATTGCTGCTGCTGATATCAAGACCAGCATCCTCACCAAGGCGATGAAGATTGATCATCATCGCAGCCTGTTCGATCCGGACAGCTGCCAGAGCTTTACTGAAGTGATCGTGACTGACAAAGCCGCACCCTATGTAATTGGCACGCGTCTGCGCGTGAACCACGACAAGATCGCTGAAGTGGAAACACTGTGGACCACCACCGGCTACTGGCTCTTCAATGCCGATGCCTATTTGCAGTATTCGTCGACAGAGAAGTGGGACACGATCCCCGCTGCTGATCGCGACACGCGCGGCACGCTGGTGTCGGCTGCCAATGCTTATCTCGATGCATTCCTTGAAGGCAAGATTGATCAGGTGCCATGGGGCTTTCCGTGCGTGCGCGTTGAAGGCGGCGCCTACACCGGCAAGGGTGTTGATACTGACAGCTGTGAAGTGGGCGTACCTGCTGGTGTGAACATTGCCAACCGTCGTTTTGTTGTCGATGAAACGATTGGCTCAGTGGTGGTGTATTGCACCTTTGGACCGGGCGGTCCTGGTGGCGGCAGCGGTTCGCCGGATACGCATCTGTTCCGCGTTGAGAACGGCAAGCTGCGTTATGTGCACACGCTGACGCATTTGCTGCAGGCAAACTTCCGTGATACGCCGGCGCCATCGCCAGCCACCAATCCTGCGCAGTAATCCCTGAAAGAAAGTACTACAGCAGGATCGCAATTCGGGTCAGCGCCATTCACTGGCGCTGGCTCAACTCTTCTTTACGCTCCTTTCTTCTCGTCCGCTTTTACTTTCCCATCCAGATAAAGCCACACGCCCTTGATGCGGTGGAACAGCGCCATCTCGTGATGCAGATGCGGTTCGCCTGCCAGATCGTTGTAGCTGGCTTTGAATTCAACCCGCGCCTTGTCGCCCTTCGTCTCCGCCTGCACGATTTCGAGGCCCGTCCAGTTGAACCCATCATTGGTGAGATCAGTAACGCGCACCTTGTGTGCCGTGGACGGATGCCAGGTGCGCATCAGGAATTCACGGTTGGTGCCGGCGCCGCGCGCGTAAGCAGAGTAACGTGCCCGTACCAGGGCGCGCGCAGATTTTGGATTGGCCTTCAGCGTCAGGAAGGGTTCGCAGCAGTCGGAAAATTTCTTGCCGCTTGAGCAGGAGCAGAGAGTCATGGAGTCGATTCTGTGGAAGTGGTTTGGTGGATTTATTCGTCGGGTGTCGCATTGCCTTGGTAATTCTTGCCTATCGACATCGCCGCGATGCGCGACAGATGGGTGTAGCAAAGGCCGGTCTGTTGATGCCACTCATTGAAGGCGGCTTGCACCAGTTTCAGATCGCGCTTGCTGGTGGGCTTGCTGGTAATGCCAACACCGCTGGCCTGCAGACGTGCAATCAAGTCCTGGCTGAGGATGAAGCCGTCCTTGCCGATAAAACGAATGAAATACTGCGCTGTGCTGCCGCCGAGGCGTGAGCCTTCCTTGTGCAGCCAGGCCATCAACCCGATCTGGTCAGAGGGTTCCCACGCCGCAAACACTTTGCCAAACGAGCCATTCGCTTCGGCGGTTTGCCAGATGAAGTGCGCGTTATCGAGCACGGAGGCAATCTTGATTGCATTGCGCACGATGCGCTTGTCGCTGGTGTATTCATCCCAGCGTTCCGGCGGCAGATGCGCGAGGCCTTTCGGATTGAACCCGTGGAAGGCTTCTTCAAAACCCTTCCACTTGTGCTCGATGACTTTCCAGTTGAAGCCGGCCTGGAAGACACAGCGGGTCATCGTCGCCAGATAACGGTCGTCGCTGAGCTTGGCGAGCTGCTTGCTGGTGAGCGGTTTGTGTTCCTTGACGACTTTGTCGAGCGCGGCGTCGCCGCCTTTGCGTTCGGCAGC
>JAZKEH010000527.1:0-2960 GCA_040387155.1 Pseudomonadota bacterium
AGACCCAGGCCATCATCTCCAGCGTCGCCGTCGCGATTGGCATTCCTGCCATCATGGCGCTCTATGCCGGCTACTTGCTGCTGGTGAACAAGATGAGCGCACGCCAGTTCAGCTTCAAACACTGGTTCTCGCTTACGGCCTGGACAGGCATCCCAAGCGTGCTTGCAGCGCTGGTATCCCTGATCGTACTGCTGACTGATTCAAACGGGCAGGTAAGCCAGCAGGAACTGCAGCCATTGAGTGTCACCGGCTTGCTGAACATCGACACCAGCAGCCAGTCACTGCAACAACTCAGCGTGTTCTCCATCTGGGCACTGGTATTGGTTGCCTTTGGTTATAGCAACTGGACTGGCAAAAGCATCGCAACCTCCTTCGCCATTACGTGGGCGCCCTACCTTCTTATTTACGGCGGCATTGCGCTCGCCAGTCTCTAACAGGAAAAATCCGTCATGAAAAAGACTCTTATCATCATAGCCATTGTGGTTGCTGTCGGAGTGCTGGTGTTCATTCGCCGCGATGCCAACAATGACGCCCAGGCTGTCAGTATTGAAGCACTGGAAACCCGCGACATTCGCTCCTCCATCCTGGCAACAGGCAAACTCAGTCATGAAGAAGAAGTCATGCTGAGTACTGAAGTCATCGGCAAGGTCAGCGCCTTGTACGTGCAGGAAGGCGACACCGTTACCGAAGGCCAACTGGTGGCGCAGATTGATGACGAAGGCCCGCGCGCCATGGTCGAACAGCAACGTGCTTCTGCCCGCATGCAGGAAATTGCCATCGAGTCGCAGAAGCTGCGCTTGAGCAATCTTGAAACCCAGTGGGAACGCAAGAAGCAGGTCCACGAGCGCAAACTGCTCGACGATGACACCTTCGAAGCAGCGACCAACGAACTCGAACTGGCGCGTCTCGATGTCCAGAGTCGCCAGGCGTCGCTCGAACAGGCCCGCGCCATGCTGGAAGAAGTTGAGAAGAACCTCAGCAAGACCAAGGTATTGTCACCTCTCGCCGGTGTCGTCACCTCACTCGACATCAAAGTTGGTGAAACGGCGATTTCGTCGACCACCAACGTACCCGGCTCCAGCCTGATGACTATCGGTAATCCGTCCAGCATTCACACCGAAGTCAACGTGGACGAAGCGGATATCGCCAATATCAAGATCGGCCAGGAAGCCGAAGTCGTTGCTATCGGTTACCCCGATCAGCCGATGAAGGGCACTGTGAAGGAGATCGCCATTACAGCAAAGCCGCCGACACAGACCAGCACTGCGCTGAGCTTCATCGTCAAGATCAGCATCACCGATACCAATGGCGTCGTCTTGCATCCCGGCATGTCGAGCCGCGCGGAAATCTTCACCAGTGGCAATGAGAAACTGCCGAGCGTGC
Source organism: Pseudomonadota bacterium (assembly GCA_040387155.1). Classification (GTDB taxonomy): domain Bacteria; phylum Pseudomonadota; class Gammaproteobacteria; order Pseudomonadales; family Pseudohongiellaceae; genus CAILUG01. The sequence continues at coordinate 1,384 of JAZKEH010000527.1, forward strand.
CGATCGCAGCCATTGTGCTGGAAGAAGATCGCTCGCTCGGCACCAAGGACAACTTCGTCTTCAAGTTCGATGAGGGTATAGCACGCAAGATCAAGGTAGAACTCGGCATCGCCGACGATACCTACCAGGCCATCCAATCCGGTCTGGCTGCGGGTGACAGGTTGATCACCGGACCCAATCGTATCTTGCGCAACCTCGATGACGGCGATGCCGTGAAAGAAGCCGAGGAAGAAGAAGATGAAGAAGGCAACAGCGCCGTCACAGTAGATTGAAGGCAGCCACCATGTCTCTCTTACAGATACGCAACCTGAGCAAGGAATACGTGATGGGCGACAACGTCCTGCGCGCGCTGGACGGGGTCGATCTCGCCATCGAGCGGAGTGATTATGTCGCCATCACTGGCACCTCCGGTTCCGGCAAGTCGACCATGCTGAACATCCTTGGCTGTCTCGACCGCCCTTCCGAAGGCAACTACATTCTCAACCAGAAGGACGTTAGCCAGTTGAGTCCGGACGAACTCGCCGAGATCCGCAACCGCGAGATCGGTTTCATCTTCCAGAGTTTCAACCTGCTGGGACGTGCGACCGCGCTCGACAATGTCATGCAGCCTTTGATCTACCAGGGTGTGAAGCGCAGCGAACGCAAACGTCGCGCTACCGAGGCGTTGGAACATGTCGGTCTTGGGTCCCGTATGGATCATTTGCCAAACCAGTTGTCAGGCGGCCAGCGTCAACGTGTTGCTATTGCACGTGCGTTGGTAACGAAGCCGTCGATCCTTTTGGCGGACGAACCTACCGGTAACCTCGACTCCCGCACGACGGTGGAAATCATGAAGTTGTTCGATGAGCTGCACGCACAGAAGCAGACCATCATCATCGTTACCCATGAACCCGACATTGCCAACCACTGCCACCGCGTCGTGCGGCTGGAAGACGGCCATGTTGCGGAAGACCGTCGCACCCGCGCGTTCGTAAACTGAGGAAGCAGCCATGTTGTTATTCGATATGATGGAAAGTCTTGGCTCCGCACTGCGCTCGATCAGAGCACACGGTTTCCGCAGTTTTCTGACGACGCTAGGCATCATCATCGGTGTTGCCGCAGTAATCGCGACCGTGTCGATCATCCAGGGCCTGCAATACACGATCAACGCCCAGTTCGAAGGTCTCGGCACCAACAGCATTGTTGTGCAGGCGCAGAACACCTACGAAAGCTATCTGGCAGGCAAGATCGCCCGCATCTCGCCGGAAGATTACGAAATGCTGTCATCGCGCGTCGAAGGCATCGCCACCATCTCGCCGATCATCGGCGGTGGCGGCAGCCAGTTGCGCTATGGCTCGCAGGTGGCTGCTACCCAGATCACCGGTTCCACTTACAGCTATCAGGATGTGGCGCAGGTGTACATGAAGTATGGCCGCTTCCTGTCCGACACTGACGATGACACGCGCCGTCGTGTTGTCGTTATTGGCGAAACGGTGCGGGAAAATCTCAATCTGCCGGAAATCCCGATCGGCGAGTACGTACGGGTCGGCGATGAGTGGATGAAGGTCATTGGTCTTGCTGAAGAGAAAGGCCAGATC
>JAZKEH010000528.1:0-4659 GCA_040387155.1 Pseudomonadota bacterium
TGCGGGCGGTGACGGATGCGACGCCGAACGAGGTGCGTGCGCAGCTCGCTCGCTTTCTGTTCCGGGGCAAACGGGTCGAGCAACCCGCCGGCCAACTCTCCGGCGGAGAGCGGTTCCGGGTTGCACTCGCGCGCATCCTGCTGGCCGGGATATTTCAGCTGCAGGACTTTGAGATAGTTCTTGATGATCGCCAGCGGGTTGTTCACCTCATGCACGACGTCTCGCACCTGCTGCTGCATCAGCTGCAATTCCTGGCTGTCACGGCCATCGCCGCGATGCAGGAAGTTGTTGAGCAGCAGTTGGACGTTGAGCGAAAGGCTGGTCAATTCAGGGTTGTAGGCAGCCGCATCCGGCAGCAGCAGCACGCCGGTTTGTTGTCCGGTCAACGGCAGGCACAGTGCGGTTTCGCACTCGAGCAGGCGCAGCAGTTGTTTGTCGACCGGTGCCAGACCGGGGTCTGACAAGCGCATGCTGGCGATAGCGCCTTGCTGGATGAGTGAACTGAGCATGCTGCGGCTGCCGCTGAGCGGAATCGCAAATTCCTGTGTCAGCTCTTCATTGCCGCTGCTCAACGTCACTTCGAGTTTGCCGGGTTGCTGGCGCGTGGTCAGCAACAGGAAGCGCAACGGCAGACGGTAGCGCAACAAGACACGTTGCAGCTGCAATCGCAGTTCGGCAGGGGTGTTGAGTGACGGCGGCTGCAGGCTTTGCAGATAGGCGGATTGGGTAAGGTGGCGCTGGGCTTGCAGTTTCAGTTCCTGCAACCAGTGTTCGGCGCTGGCGGTGTCTTTCTGCAGCATGTCGACGCCGGCGCTAACGCCGTTCGTGCTGGCGCGCTGTTTCAGCGTCAATTGGGTTTGTTCGGCGAGGGTTCGTAGCTGGCTTTCCTGCAGGCCCAGCAGATCGGCGCAGGCCGTCAGTGTCGCGTCATCAAGACGCAGCTGGTTGCGTATCAAGCGATGGCAGCACCAGACCAGGCGGGACAGCAGTGCGGTATCGCGCAAATCGGCGGGCGGCAGCGGCAAGGTTTCCTGCAGATCACGCCATAGCTGCGGCACTGGCAGACTCTGGGCAACGTCGGTCTCAAGCAAACAGAAGACGGACGCCAGACCAGCTGTGTCGACATCGGCGTAGTTGAGCATGCGGGCGGCATTGGTCGTCAGCAGCCAGCATTGTTGCTGACGCTGCCAGTTATAGAGGGTGCGCTCTTCCGACACCGTGGAGGCCAGCACCGCCTGCCGCGCGAGCATGGCGACAAGCAGGTCGCGTACCAGCGCAGGTTCGGGATTCAGCAGATCTTGCAACAGGTTACGGCGATCAACCGGCGTGCCACGGAGTGTTTGACTCGCGAGCTGGAAAACCAGAAGCGGGTTGTGGGCGAGAAAGTCTCGTCCATGCTCGGGCACTGCAGCGGTGGAGGTAGTGACAGACAGTTGTTGCAGCTGGGTCAGAAGCACACAAAGGGGCACTGCCAGGGAGTCGTCCCTGGTTCCCGCCTTGCTATGCATGGCCTGCTGCTGCATCACTACCGATCCTGGAGAATGCTGAAAGGAAGCGAATTCTACTCCCGTGCCCTGCCGGGGGCGCAGTTTGCCGGGGGTTTTGGGAAGAATTCCTGCCCCCTTATCGGAACCCCGTCACACTTTTGCCGCCCGCGTGCCCCTTGGATGCCGATTTGGGGCCGGCCGGTTATGATTGCCGGCACCCTGCGCCATCCAGACAATTAGAAAACTGGCAGGGACCTACTTTCAGAGATCGCAACCCGGAGCCTCTTCCATGTCGCACTTCCGTACTGCCACGGCGCTGGCGCTTACCTGTCTGACTGGCCTGCTTGCGCCCGCCGCCCTGCTGGCCCAAAGCTCCCCTGCTTTTACCCCGGAACAGTTGAAAGCGTTGCCTACCGATGCCTGGGTGACCAATGGCGGCAGCACCTATAACCAGCGCTATTCGCCGCTGGACCAGATCAACAAGGACACCGTTGCCAACCTGAAGGCCGAGTGGCGCGTCCACATGAATGGCTCGGGCAGCGCAGCCAACCACAGCGGCCAGGGACAACCCTTGTTTTACGACGGCACTCTCTATGTGGCGACTGGCGAAGACGATGTGTTTGCGATCGACGTAGAAACCGGTGCGTTCAAGTGGACCTATGAAGCGAATCTGGATGCCGAGCGCGTCAATGTTTGTTGCGGCTGGGTCAACCGCGGGCTCGGCATGGGCGATGGCCAGATCTATCTTGGCCAGCTCGACGCCAAACTGATCGCTATCGATCAGGCTACCGGCAAGATCAACTGGTCCATCCAGGCAGAAGATCCGGAGCTTGGCTACAGCATCACTGCCGCGCCGCTTTATTACGACGGCATGGTCATCGTTGGTTTTGCCGGCGGTGAGTTAGCCGTGCGCGGCCGCATCAAAGCGTTCGATGCGAAGACGGGCGAGCTCAAGTGGACTTTCTACACGATTCCTGGCCCGGGCGAATTCGGTCACGACACCTGGCCACAGGACAACAATGCCTGGCAATTCGGTGGCGCCCCGATCTGGCAGACACCGGCGGTCGATCCTGATCTTGGCCTGCTCTACTTTACTACCGGCAATGCCGGACCTGATCTGAATGGCAGCAATCGCGCCGGTGACAACCTGTTCACCGTGTCTATCCTGGCGCTGGATACGAAGACGGGTGAATACAAATGGCACTTCCAGCAAGTGCATCACGATATCTGGGACTACGATTCGCCGAACCCGGTGATCCTGTTCGATGCCGACATCAATGGCGTTCCGCGCAAGGGCCTGGCGGAAGTATCGAAGTCGGGCTTCCTCTACATCGTGGATCGCATCACGGGTGAGCCACTGCACGGCATTCCGGAAGTCGCTGTACCGCAGGAGCCGCGCAATGCGACTGCCGCCACGCAGCCTTGGCCGAGTGGTGATCCGGTCGTGCCGAACGAAATGGACTCAGCGCCAGAAGGTTTCACGCTGGTTAATAAAGGACGCACGTTCACGCCGTTTGCGACAGAGGCCGTGTTGTACAAACCGTTCTCCGGTGTGAACTGGCCGCCCAGTGCCTACGATCCTGAATCGCACCTGATGTACATCTGTGCCAATGACCGTATTGGTGCCGCCCGCCGCGAAGCCGAAAATGCACCACCTACCCATGACAAGAGCTGGCTCGGCGGTACACTAACCCCGCCGAGCATGCCGACGCGCGGTTTGCTGGTGGCGATGGATCTGACAACACACAAGGTCAACTGGGCACAGCAATGGAATTACTCCTGCTCGGCCGGCAACATGGTGACTGGCGGCGGCTTGCTGGTGCACGGCCGCAACGACGGGCGTGTAGTCGCGCTCGACAGTTCCAATGGCAACAAATTGTGGGATTTCCAGACAGATGCCAGCGTCAATGGCAGCGCGACAACGTTCATGCATGAAGGCAATCAATACATTGCCATTATCTCCGCCGGTTCGATGTATTCGCCGGGCGTGCATGGCGACAGCGTGTGGTTGTTCTCGCTGAAAGGCACGATGGGGCCGCTGCCGGTTGCCACCGCACCACAGCCCGCTACTACTGGCGCGTTGCCGCAAGCCACTGCTGCTGCGCCGGCTGGACCTGCCGTGGTAGAACCAGTCGCTGGTTACGCCGCCAATATGGACAGTGGTCGCGAGATATACAAAACCCTGTGCACTACCTGTCATGGCGATACGGGTGAAGGTGGCCATCAAGGTGGCGCGCCGCTAAAAGGCAAGGAATTGTCGCTCACTCACATCATGACCACTGCAAGCTATGGCAAGAACACGATGCCGGCGTTCCAGGCGGCTTACACGAAGGAGCAACTGCAGGATGTAGCGACCTACATTCGTGAGGAGTTGCTGAAGTAATAATGGCCAGTGACGTCCCCGCCATTGCCTCGCTCGAACAGCTGCCACTGACGCAGCTGAAGGGCGTGGGGCCTGCGCTGCTGGAAAAGCTGAATGCGCTCGGCATTCAGACGATTCTCGATCTGCTGTTTCACCTGCCGCTGCGTTATCAGGATCGCACGCGGCTGACTCCCATCGGCGGACTGCGTCACGGTGCCGATGTTGTTATCGAAGGGGTTATTGCTGGCAGTGCCGTCATGTTTGGCAAGCGGCGCAGCTTGCTCGTCAAGGTTCAGGATGGTACCGGCCTTACCAATCTACGCTTCTTCCACTTCAGTACAGCACAGAAGAATGCGCTGGTCGCTGGCGCGCGCATTCGCTGTTTCGGTGAAGCACGTTGGGGCAAGGGCGGACTTGAGATGAACCATCCGGAGTACCAGATTCTGCAAAGCAGCGTGCCGGCGCCGATGGCTACTCATCTGACGCCTGTGTATCCGGCCACTGAAGGTCTGCAGCAAACGCGTCTGCGCAAGTTGCTGGAACAGGTGTTGGACAAATTGGAAAGCAACGATGCGTTGCCCGACTATCTGCCGGAAGCGCTGCGAAAGCAGGACCGCTTTATTCCGCTGCTTGATGCGCTGCGACTGTTGCATCAGCCACCGCCGGATATCAGCTTGCAACATCTTGAGCACGGTCAGCATCCGGCGCAGGTGCGGTTGGTATTCGAGGAATTGCTGGCGAGTTATTTGAGCTTGCGTCGCCTGCGCGATGAAGCACAGGCGCAAATGGCGCCAGCGCTGCAAAGCAAGG
>JAZKEH010000529.1:0-6027 GCA_040387155.1 Pseudomonadota bacterium
CATGCAGGTGCATCTGAACAATGCGCGCCTGACCAGCAGCGCGTGGCGCGCGCTCGATTCAACCGGTCAGTTCCTTTTCTCGATCAACGCGCAGGGAAAGGTGATCTGGGCGACGCCGCAGACGCATGCATTGTTTGCCAAGGCCAAGGCCGATTCCCACTGGCAGGCGACCTCCATGGCCAGCCAGTTGGTACGCTGGCTGGCACAGCGACCAGCAGTGTCACAGCAGTGCACGCTGGAAGCGCTCGATTACCGTCTCGCAGTGGTGTTGCTGCAAGCATTGCCCAACGATGAAAAGTTGCTGAAGCTGGTGGATGCCGGCAAGGCCAGCGGCGAAGAATTGCTGCGGCAATCACTGCATATTACGCAGCGCGAATCGCAGGTGCTGTTCTGGATCAGCAACGGCAAGTCCAATCGCGACATCGCAGAAATCCTCGGCATGAGTCCACGCACCGTCAACAAGCATCTGGAACAGATATTCCCCAAGCTGGGAGTCGAGAACCGCACAGCGGCGGCGCGCATTGCGTTAAAGACGCTCGGTCAGGAATAGAATCTCCACGTTTCTTCCTTTGTTCTGCTGAGACAACAGCGTCTCTCCATTCTTCCAAAAGAAAATTTGCGAAAAGCGTCGCAAATTTCGTTCTTTTTCCCCATGCCTTTTTTTTATCGGCGCAAACTATCTATCTGATTCCAGATTGACATTGTCGCGGCCCGTAAGTTTTCAGTACAGAATTGCCGGCATTCAGGAATGATGTACGCCTGATATACCGAATAATGTGTTGATTAATGCAGTGCATGGAAGGCGAGGGGGACTGATGTTTGGCAAAGCGTGCCAGGAATTCAAAAGTAGTCACGTGTCCGGAAAATGCAGGCCGGAATGGTTATTGGTTTTTTCCTGTCTGTTTGTTTCCACCACTATTGTTCCCACCGTTTTCGCACAACCGCTTGCATCGGATGCATTGGCGGATCTCAGTCTGGAAGAACTGGCTGATCTGCAAATCACTTCTGTTTCCCGTCGCGAAGAAAGTCTGTCGAACGCACCGGCATCCATCTTTGTTATCACTGCTGAAGACATTCGCCGCTCTGGCGCCACTACTTTGCCGGAAGTATTGAGGCTGGCACCAAACCTTCAGGTTGCCAGCATTGATAGCGTGCAATCCGCTATTACCGCGCGTGGCTTCAACAATGCCATCGGCAACAAACTGCTGGTGCTGATCGATGGTCGCACCATCTACACGCCGCTGTTCTCGGGCGTGTTCTGGGACATGCAGGATACCTTCCTGCAGGACATCGAACGTATCGAAGTTATCAGCGGACCCGGTGCCACGCTGTGGGGCGCCAATGCCGTCAACGGCGTGATCAATGTCATTACGCGTTCTGCTGCCAGCAGCAATGGCACCTTGTTGACGGGTGAGGCAGGCGATCGCGAACAAGGTATCGGCGCTCGTACCGGCGGTGCACTGGGTGCGAATGGCAATTACCGTTTCTATCTGAAGGGCCGCGAGTGGGACAACACCACACGCGAGAACGGCGTGGCTGTGCGTGACGCGTGGGAGCGTCAGCAAGCCGGTTTCAGAATGGATTGGCGGGGCGAAGACCAACGTTTTACGTTCCAGGGTGATGCCTACACCGGCGAATCCGAGCATCGCGGTACATTCGGCACCATCGCGGTGCCTGCGGTCGAAGTCAGTGGTGCCAACTTGCTCGGCCGCTGGAATCGTGAACTGTCGGCGGATTCTGCCCTGCAAGTACAAATGTACTGGAGCCACAGCAAGCGCGACGAGTTCGTGCTGTTCAGTCCGGAAGAAGACATCGTCGACCTCGAGTTTCAGCACAGCTTTGCGTTTTCCCGGCAGCAACTGGTGTGGGGTGGCGGCTATCGCTACGCCGAAGATGACGTGGCCCCCGGCGTATTCACCGCCTTCATTCCCGCGAGCCGCAGCCAGGATTGGCAAAACATATTTGCGCAGGATGAGATTGCAGTTACCGACAACCTCAAAGCCATCCTCGGTCTCAAACTCGAATGGAACGACTACACCGGCATGGAATACCTGCCGAGCGCCCGGCTGGCATGGACACCGATCCCTAACCAATTTCTGTGGACCGCCGTATCGCGAGCGGTAAGAGCGCCATCGCGGTTTGATCGCGATGTGTTCTTTCCGCAACGACCGCCGTTCATCATCGCAGGCGGGCCGGATTTCGAGGCCGAAGTCGCCGAAGTGCTGGAAGTGGGCTATCGCGGCCAACTGGTGGACGCCGTCAACCTGTCGTTGACGCTGTACCACCACGACTGGAGCAAGCTGCGCAGTGGCACCAAACTGCCGTTGCCAACTTATCTGGCCAACGACATCGAAGGCAAAGCCTGGGGTGCCGAAGCGTGGGCCAACTGGCAGGTCGCCAACGGCTGGCGTCTGGCCGCCGGTGTGACCACCATCGAGAAGGAGCTGGAATTTGTGCCTGGCGGTGGCGACACGGCTGGCGTCAACAATGCCACGCTGCACAACGATCCTGACTATCAGTGGATGCTGCGCTCCAGCATGGATATCGGCGACAGCGTGATGTTCGATCTTTACTGGCGCCGCATTGCCAAACTCACGGTGGAACCAGTCCCCGCCTACAACGAATTGAATGCACGGGTGGCGTGGACACCACTGCCGCAGTTGGAAGTGGCAGTGACCGGGCGCAACTTGCTGGATGGCGATCACGCCGAGTTCGGCGCGCGGGCAACGCGCAGCAAAATAGATCGCAGTGTGCTGCTCGGCCTGAGGTTCTCCTTTTGAACACGACCGCCGCAGCAGTGACAAGCAAGTATCTGCGGCTGTCACTGCCGCCCGCGTCAACGTCGCTTGTCAGTTTGTGGTTCCTGTTGTTGACGCTGTTGACCGCTGCAACCGCATCGGCCCAAGAGGCTTCTGCTGAATACCAGTTGAAGGCGGCCTTTCTATTCAAGTTTCCGCTGTATGTCGAATGGCCAGCGCAGACCTTTGCCGCCAGCGACAGCCCCTTGGTCTTCGGTGTCATGGCGTCGGAACCGATGTTCATCGGTTTGCAGGAGTTGGCGGAAGGACGCACGGTGGATGGACACATGGTATCGGTGCAACGTTTGCAGCCCGATGCAGCACTGACATCTGTCCATGTATTGTTTATCGGCAGCGAATTCGGCGACGCCACTCCGGCCTTGCTGCAACAAGCGGTCAGCCGCGCGATTCTGACGGTGACAGAAGCCAGTACGCCGGTCCCGGCCGACAGCATGATCAACTTCAATGTCAGTGAAGACCGTGTGCGCTTCGACATTGCGACGGCGCCAGCGCGTGCCGCCGGTCTCACCCTCAGCTCCCGCCTGTTGCAGGTGGCACAGACCGTGAGGGAGACGCGATGAAGAAGCTGCGTTCCATTCGCGCCAAACTGTTACTGCTGGTCTGGGTCGCCACCTTCAGCGCGCTGACCATAGCGGGCGGTGTCTTCATGTTGTACGACGTCAGTTCGTTTCGCACGTTGCGCCTGCGTGACATGACGACGCAGATGGAACTGATGAGCTATTCCGCCGTGCCGGCAATGCAGTTTGTCGACAAGGAGGTGGCCGCGGAAACGCTGGACCTGCTGCGTTTCCGGCCGTCGGTCAAGGCGGCAGCCATCTATGACGTGCGCGGCCGCTTGTTTGTCAGTTACGTGCGCCCGGATGAAGTGGGTCACGCGTTTCCCGAACTGCCCGGTGATGCTGGCATCACTACCGGCGCATTCGGCATGACAATGTTCAATCGCATCGTGGACAACAACGAAATACTCGGCACCGCCTACATGAACGCGGATTTTCAGTTGGGACCCCGCATCCTGCAGTATCTCGGTGTGCTGCTCGTCGTCATGATAGGCGCCATGGGCGCAGCGGGAATCATTTCACTGTGGCTGCAGCGGTCGATTACCCGGCCCATGCGTTCAATTGCCGACATTGCGCTCGGTGTCATCAACAACCGTGACTACACCAAACGGGCCGAGAAAATTTCCGACGATGAAGTCGGCATATTGGTAGACGCCTTCAACAACATGCTGACGCAGATCGAGTCCCGCACGCGCGAACTGCAAAGCACGAACCATGAATTGAATCTGGCGGTCGCCGAACACTCGCAGGCACGGGCGACCATCCAGCAGCTCAATGCCGAACTGGAAGAGAAGGTGCTGGAGCGTACCGCCCAGCTGCGGGCCACCAACAAGGAGCTGGAGTCGTTCTGCTATTCGGTATCGCACGACTTGCGCGGCCCGCTGCGCGCCATCAGCGGTTTCAGCCAGGCGCTGGTGGAAGAACTGCCACAGGAATTGCCGGGCGATTCGAAGCGCTATCTCGACAAGGTATTGGCCGCCACCAGTCGCATGGGACAGCTGATCGAAGACCTGCTGAACCTGTCGCGTGTGTCGAGAGGAGAACTTGTCCGCCACCCGGTTGACCTCAGTGAGATGACACATGAAGTCGTCCGTGAACTGCAGGCGGCTGACGAGAAGCACCAGGTGGATCTGTCGGTGTGGAAGGGCATGACCGTCGACGCTGATCCGAAGCTGCTTCGTATCGTGCTGGAGAATCTGCTCAGCAACGCCTGGAAGTTCTCGTCGAAGAAGGAGAACCCACGCATCGTCGTCGGCCAGATGAAAGATGGCGAGCACGAAGTCTACTTTGTGCGCGACAACGGCGCCGGCTTTGACATGAAGTACGCCGACAAGCTGTTCGGCGCCTTCCAGCGCCTGCACGGCATCAATGAATTTCCTGGCACCGGCATTGGCCTTGCCACCGTACAACGCATCGTCAACCGCCATGGCGGCCGTATCTGGTGCGATTCGGCCCCGGGCAATGGCGCCGTCTTCTATTTCACGCTCAAGCATGATCGCAGTACGCAGACAACCGCTGCGGCCACCGCCGCTGCTTCAGCGATGCAATCTCCGAACGAAACTGCCCTACCGACCACAAGAGCTCAGCCAACGTCAGGAGCCATGCCGTCATGACCAACGAACATAGCAAGCTGCGTATACTTTTTATCGAAGACAATGAGGACGATGCTGAACTGGCCGTGCGCAATCTGAAGCAGGAAGGCTTTGGCATTGATTGGCGCCGGGTGGATACCGAAGTGCTGCTTCGCACAGCACTGCAGAACCTGCACGAGTGGCGCCCGGACGTCATCCTGTCGGACTATTCCATGCCAGGCTTTACCGGGCACGCCGCGCTGCATATCTGCCAGGAGCTTGTGCCCGAGATTCCGTTCATCTTTCTGTCCGGTACCATTGGCGAAGAACTGGCAATTGAATCCATCCACAACGGTGCCACTGACTATGTGTTGAAGGAGAACATGCGGCGTCTCAGTACATCAGTCAGCCGCGCCGTCAGCGATGCCCTGAAGCGCAAGGCAGCGATCGAAGTCGAGAAGGAGCGTTCCCGCCTCAGCACCATCCTCGAAGCAACCAGCGACTTCGTCGTTATCGCCAACCCCGATGATTCAGTCAGCTATCTGAATCCCGGTGCGCGCAAACTGCTGGGGCTGACGCGCGAATGCGATCAGTTGAGCATCCGCTTGCTGCATCCCGAAGACCAGTGGGACTTCATAAAAAGTGAAGTGATCAGCAGCCACGGTGGCATCTGGCATGGCGATGTATTGTTGCAAGCCGAGGATGGCAACCAGATTCCGGTGTCGCTGGTTGTCATCGTGCATCGCGGCAAGGGTGGAGAGACGGGGGGAGAGAAGGGTGGCGAGATCGAGTACTTCTCATTCCTGGCGCGCGACATCCGCGAACGCCGTGCCTATGAAAAGCAGATCCAGTATCTCGCCAATTTCGACTCCCTTACCGAGCTGCCCAACCGCACGCTGCTGGCCGACCGTGTCACCCAGGCCATCAACCATGCGCACTTTACCAATCGCTCTCTGGCCTTGCTGATCATCGACATCGATCGGTTCAAGCTGGTCAACGATGGCTATGGCCAGGATGTGGGCGACGCCTTGCTGAAACAGTTTGGCAACCGCTTGCGCGGCATTGTCCGTAGCCGCGACA
>JAZKEH010000530.1:0-2883 GCA_040387155.1 Pseudomonadota bacterium
ACATCATTCGCTATCTCGCTGAACAAGGCGCGGACCTCACCGCACAGGACAATGAAAAACGCACCGCACTCGACTGGGCCAAGGGCGTGTTTCTCGCCACCCATCCGAACGAAGAGAAGCCATCGTCGATGGCACTGATATCCGAACTACTGACTTCCCAAGGCAAGGAGATACGTTGATGCGTTCTTTGTTGTTGCATCCGTCGTTCCGCATCTCTGCTTTGTTGCTGGCTTGTACCGCCGCAACTGCATCCTCTGCGCAACAGACCCCCGACCTGATCCAGGATTACTGCGTCAAATGCCATAACTCCGAAGACTGGGCCGGCAGCCTCGACATGGAGGGACTGGACTTTGACAACGTGGCGCACGATGCCGAGAACTGGGAAACCATTATCCGCAAACTCAATGCCGGCATGATGCCGCCAAAGGGCGAAGAGAAGCCGCATGCCGATGAAGTAAAAAGTTTCGTCGCCGCGCTTGAAGCGCGCCTCGACAAGAACGTGCCGACCGTGGCGGCAGCGCCTGGCCTGCACCGCCTCAATCGCAGTGAATACAAGAACGCCATCCGCGATCTGCTCGAGCTGGATGTGGATGTCGCGGCACTGCTGCCGACTGATGACGCCACCGAAGGCTTCGACAACGTCGCCGCCGGTCTTGGCATTTCACCCGCCCTGATCCAGGGCTACACCAGCGCTGCAATGAAGATCAGCCGCGCGGCTACCGGCGACCTGACGACTACTGAAACCGCTGCCGTGTATCGCGCGCCTGGCGCATTGGCGCAGGACAAACATATCGAAGGTATGCCACTGGGCACACGTGGCGGTATGCGCGTTGAACACAACTTCCCGCTGGATGCCGAGTACGCTTTCACGATCCGCGGCGGCGCCGGTTTTGGCCGCGATCCGTCTGTGTTGTTCGACATCACCCTTGATGGCCAGCAATTAAAACCCGAGACGCCGAATTCATTCCGCATTCCCGTTGCGGCCGGTGTACATACGATGACTGTTGCGCTGCGCGATGCGCGGCGCGGTACCGGTGTCAACGACATGTACTCGGTGTACAGCGTCGGTGGCGCCATCAACAGCGTTGAGATAAATGGTCCTTTCAATGCCACTGGTACCGGCACCACGGCGAGTCGTGAACGCGTGTTCAGCTGCAAACCGCAAACCAATGATGAAGAGCGCGCCTGCGCCGAACGCATCCTGACTGACCTTGCCACCAAGGCCTTCCGCACGCCCGTTGGTGAAAAAGACATTGCGCCTCTGATGGCGTTCTATGACGCCGGTCGTGCCAAGGCCGACTTTGAAATTGGCGTGCAGGAAGCCCTGTCGCGCGTGTTGGTGGATCCGCGCTTCCTGTTCCGCTTCGAGGAAGAACCTGCCGATCTGAAACCCGGCGAAGAGTACACAATCAGCGATATCGAACTGGCTTCGCGCCTGTCGTTCTTCCTGTGGAGCAGCATTCCTGACAACGAATTGCTGGCGCTTGCCGAGAAGAATCAATTGCATGAGCCCGCCACGGTGAAAGCCCAGGTGCGCCGCATGCTGGCCGATCCGAAAGCCGAGGCGATGGTCGAGAACTTTGCCGGCCAGTGGTTGTTCCTGCGCCAACTCTCCACGGTTACGCCGGAAGCGCCGGACTTCGACGACAACTTGCGTCAGGCCTTCCGCGAAGAAACCGAACTGTTGGTCGGCTCGATCATTGCTGAAGACAAACCGGTAACTGATCTGCTGGACACCGACTACACCTTCCTTAACGAACGTCTCGCGCGTCACTACGGCATGGACGAGATTCGTGGCTCCTACTTCCGTCGTGTCGATTTGCCGAAGGACAGCCCGCGTCGTGGCCTGCTCGGCCAGGGCAGTATCCTGACTGTGACATCGACAGCGTCGCGCACCTCACCGGTAATTCGCGGCAGCTGGATTCTGGAGAATCTGCTGGACGCACCCGTGCCCGCACCGCCGCCGGGCGTTGAAACCAATCTTGATGGTGACGGCACCGTGAAGTTGACGACGTCAGTGCGTGAACGTCTTGAAGCGCATCGTACCGATCCCGTTTGTTCCTCATGCCACAGCGTTATCGACCCGGTTGGTTTCTCGCTGGAAAACTTCGACTCAATTGGCGCCTGGCGCACGAAGGACGGCGATTCCGACGTGGATCCACGCGGTGTATTGGCCAACGGCACGCCCGTGGCCAGCCCGAAAGATTTGCGCGAAGCGCTGTCACTGCAATCAGAATTGTTTGTGCGCATGCTGACGCAGAAGCTGATGATTTACGCGCTCGGCCGACCGGTGGAGTATCATGACATGCCGATCGTGCGTTCGATCATGCGCAACTCGGCGCGCGAAGATTACCGCTTCAGTGCGCTGGTTGAAGGCATCGTACAAAGCCCGCAGTTCACCCGTCGTGTAAAGGGTGATCCAAACAAAGCAGAACCTCAAACTACTGCTAATCGCTGAGTTCCACAGGAGGCAATGACCATGGCAAATTTCCTGACGAAGAAGCACCTGAGCCGCCGCGCGCTGTTGCGCGGTGCCGGCACTGCACTGGCGCTGCCACTGCTCGACGCGATGGTGCCCGCCACTATTGCCTTCGCCCAATCGGGCGCAGCACCGAAGACGCGTTTCGGCGCGATCTACTTTCCGCACGGCGCCACCATGTCGCGCTGGACACCGGCGACAGAAGGCAAGGACTTTGCGTTCAGCGAAATCCTCGCGCCGCTGGAGCACCTGCGCCCCAAGATCAATGTCATTTCCAACCTGACGCATGCACTGGCCTATGGCCCGGGCGGCGCTACCGGCAACCACAACCGCTCGACGGCTGCCTATCTGAGCGGCTCCAAGGCTGTGTACGGCGCGCAACCCTTCCTCGGCATCACTGTTGA
>JAZKEH010000531.1:0-1602 GCA_040387155.1 Pseudomonadota bacterium
GGCGTGTTGGCGACCGGAAACAATTTGGCAGTGGCCTTGTTGACGCTGACGTCAGTCGCCTGCGCCGACAGCATCACCGAGATCAGCAACTCAAACGGCGTGGCGAAGACCAGTTCCGTCGTTGGATTGGGATTGGCATCACGCAGACGCGTA
Organism: Pseudomonadota bacterium; assembly: GCA_040387155.1. Lineage (GTDB taxonomy): Bacteria > Pseudomonadota > Gammaproteobacteria > Pseudomonadales > Pseudohongiellaceae > CAILUG01. The sequence goes on from JAZKEH010000531.1 coordinate 154, forward strand.
AAAATTTCAGTACGTTTGAGTTTATTCATGTCTGTCTAGATTTTTCCGGTAACGCGCACGCGCTTGCTGCCAGCGACGATGGGGTGGGTATCGGTAGTTGGTGTTGGCGGCAGCAACCGTTGCTTCGCTGCATTTCGCAATGCCATCAGGCCCGCCAACAGCAAGAAGATCGCGGGTGGCGGTAGTGCCAACACGCCGAATAGCAGCAGTAACGGCAGCAGGACCAGACTGGATTTCCAGGTCACCCAGGGAGTTGCGCGGTCAACGAGCAGGTCAGCTTGTAGCAGCAGCATGCAAAGGATGAAGGGGAGTGGCATCAGCTGGCCAAGACTTGCGTACAGGCAAAACGTCCACGCTTGCAGCAGCAGTTCGGCACAGATCGCCAGTGCTGAGATCAATACCGCCAATGCAGGCAAGCGGATGGCGGACACTAGTTGGTGTCGGCATAGCGCGGTCAGCAGCGTCGTGGCTGTCACCACCAGCAGTGTTGCCGACGCGACAGCGAATGCCTTCGCCACGGAATCGCTGGCAGCCAATAACGGCAACAGTCCCAGCAGCGGCAACACCAGTGGCAACAACAGCGGATGCTGCTGCCACAGTTTGTTGCGGATGATGTTGTCGATGAAGAGGCGCAAGGTCATGGTGGTAGCAGTCGTTCGCGATTGGCATCAAAAAACAGCAGGGCATTGTGCACTGCCGCGACGACGGCGCGCGGCGTAATGGTGGCGCCGACAAACTGGTCAAAGTCGCCGCCGTCCTTTTTGACGTACCACAGCACATCCGGCGTGTTGGCCAGTGAGCGATTGTCGAAGCTGTGCATCCACGAGGAAATGGCAAGGTCGATCTTGTCGCCTAGCCCGACTGTCTCGTTGTGCTGCACAGTACGCACACCGGTAAGTTCTCCTTCCGCTGTTATACCAATGAGTAACACGATGGGGCCGCCATAACCCTGCTCGGTTTCCAGCGGAAGAATTACGCCGACAGCAGTGCCGTCCTTCATCGCAAGATAAGCGGCGCGTGGTTCGTGAAGTCCGAGCAAGCTGAGCTGCTGATAGTCGCTGCCGGCGGGATCCAGCTCAAAACGCGCGCTCAGCAGATCATTGTCATGCAGGTTGGTGGGTAGCACTTCAGCAAGCGCGGCGCGCTGAGTGGCCAGCTGTTGATCGGCAATGCGCGCTGCTGTCAGCAGATAGACGCCGGCGATCAGGATGCCAGCGCTGAACGCAAACGCCGCGAGCCTCAGCAGTAACGGCGCCGATGGGACAGGGGATGCAGTGCGCCCAGTGCCGCTCATTGGCTGTGTCCAAACGTACGGGGGCGCGTGACGAGATCGATCCATGGGGCCACGAAATTGGCAATCAGCACGGCGAAAGCCACGCCATCCGGATACTGGCCAAACGCACGGATGACGAAGATCAGCGAGCCTATCAACGCGCCATAGACCAGTTT
>JAZKEH010000531.1:1612-1902 GCA_040387155.1 Pseudomonadota bacterium
CGCACAACATCGTGGCGCCGGCAAACAGGTGCATCAATGGCGAACCCTGGCTTTGTGAGCTGCCACCGTCGTGAAACAGCAGCGCCAATACTCCCAGACTCAACAGCACGCTGGCCGGAATGTGCCAACTGATGATGCGCTTGTAGAGCAGATACAACCCGCCGAACAGAAAGCCGACATTGATCCACTCCCACCCAAATCCTGACCACTTTCCCATCACCGGCGATGTTTGCGTGAACTCGCTGACAAGTTGCGCGCCTTGCTGCTGGCGGAAGGCATCGAGTGCGGTG
>JAZKEH010000531.1:1912-2690 GCA_040387155.1 Pseudomonadota bacterium
CTTCGGGCGAGGGTTGCGAGGCGAGGCGGGCGGTCGCTTCATTGCGCGAAAGACTGCGCCGCACCATCATGCGCTCGATCTGCAGGTTCTGCCACGCCACCACGCACCAGATTTCGTCGCAATTCTGGCCCTGACCACTTTCCAGTAATTTGACGGCCTCGATGACGACGGCCTGGACTCCCTGCTGGCGAAAGGCATCGAGTGCGGTGGCACCGACATAGGCATCGATGCCCTGCGGTACTTCGCGATCCAGAAAGATCGTAAACGCAGTAACGAAATCCGGCAGTTCGTTGCTGATTCCCGCCGGCAATAACCAGCTTGTCATCTGCACCGGAAACGCAACCAGCAACAGCGCATAGCCAGCCATGGCAGGATTGAACGGGTTGTAACCCAGGCCACCGTACAACTGTTTGGCGACAACGATGGCAACGCTGATGCCGATCAGTCCCAGCCACCACGGCGCAGTGGGTGGCAAGGCAAGTGCGAGTAGCACTGCGGTGACGACGGCGCTGTAGTCACACAGAAACAAACCGAGGGGACGCTTGCGCAATGTCAGCACACAGGCTTCCAGCACCACTGCTGCCAACGTCAGCCACAACAGATTGAACAGCACGCCCCAGCCAAAGAACGACCACAACGCGGCGGCACCCGGCACACAGGCCAAAATAACCTGCAGCATCAGCTGGCCGGTGCTGCTGCGCTGGTGGGCATGGGGCGAAGACTGCATGCTGCTCATGCGTTGTCCTCGCTGCCAGGTGGTAACGGATTCGGGGGCGCA
>JAZKEH010000532.1:0-470 GCA_040387155.1 Pseudomonadota bacterium
GACATGTCACAGGTAGTGCCGGTCAACAAGCGCGTGGCCATCATTGGTGCTGGTCCTGCCGGCCTCGGTTGCGCCGACGTTCTTGTACGCGCTGGTGTGAAACCAGTAGTGTTCGATCGCTACCCGGAAATCGGTGGTTTGCTGACCTTCGGCATCCCGATGTTCAAACTGGAAAAGCAGGTCATGCATCTGCGCCGCGAAATTTTTGAAAGCATGGGCATTGAGTTCAAACTGAATACCGAAGTTGGCAAAGATGTCAGCTTCCAGTCGCTGATCGACGAATACGATGCCGTATTCCTCGGCATGGGTACCTACAACGCCATGAAGGGCGGCTTTCCCGGTGAAGAGCTGCAGGGTGTCTATGAAGCGTTGCCCTACCTGATAGGCAACACCAACAAACACATGGGCTACAACAGCGACGTGCCGTTCAACAACATGGAAGGCAAGAATGTCATCGTGCTCGGCGGTGG
>JAZKEH010000532.1:480-8514 GCA_040387155.1 Pseudomonadota bacterium
CGGTGGCGATACCGCGATGGATTGCAACCGCACGTCGGTGCGCCAGGGCGCGATCACTGTGACCTGCGTCTATCGTCGCGACGAAGACAACATGCCAGGCTCCAAACGCGAAGTGGAAAATGCGCGGCAGGAAGGCGTGAAGTTCGTCTTCAATCGCCAGCCGGTCGAAATCGTTGGCGACAAGAACGGCCAGGTCATTGGCGTGAAGTTTGTCGAAACCCGTATGGGTGCGCCCGATGCAAAGGGTCGTCGTCAGGCCGAACAAGTCCCGGGCAGCGAACAGATTCTTCCAGCCGACGCGGTGCTGGTTGCTTTTGGCTTCCAGCCAAGTCCCGCGCCATGGTTTGCTGATTTCGGCATCAAGCTGGATAACCGCGGCCGCGTGCTGGCACCTGAACATGGCGCACGTTCCTTCCAGACCTCCAACGAAAAAGTGTTCGCCGGTGGCGACATGGTGCGCGGTGCCGATCTGGTGGTGACTGCAATCTTCGAAGGTCGCAAGGCTGCCGAAGGCATCCTGGATTACCTGCACGTTTAACCATCGAATTACTGACCGGGGCGCCGCATGGCTGAATTAAAGAACGACCGCTTTCTGCGCGCCCTGCTCAGACAGCCGGTGGACGTTACGCCGGTATGGATGATGCGACAGGCCGGCCGTTATCTGCCGGAGTACCGCGAAGTCCGTGGCAAGGCTGGCAACTTCCTGAACCTCTGTACCAATCCTGAACTCGCTTGCGAAGTTACCTTGCAGCCGCTGCGCCGTTTTGCGCTGGATGCAGCGATCCTTTTCTCCGACATTCTGACGGTGCCCGATGCCATGGGCTGCGGTTTGTATTTCGGTGAAGGCGAGGGACCCAAATTCCACAAACCGGTACGCACTGAAGCTGACGTGAATGCGCTTCCTGTGATCAACGCAGAGCGTGATCTCCCCTATGTGATGAATGCAGTAAAACTGATTCGTCGCGAACTGAACGGCTCCGTTCCGCTGATCGGTTTTTCCGGCAGCCCCTGGACCATTGCGACCTACATGGTGGAGGGCGGCGGCAGCAAGGATTTCTCCATCATCAAGAAAATGATGATGGCGACGCCCGCTGTGATGCATGCGTTGTTGGAAAAAGTCGCGCTGTCAGTCATCGATTATCTGAATGCCCAGATTCGCGCAGGCGCACAGGCCGTGCAGATATTCGATACGTGGGGCGGTGTATTGAGCCCGCATGCCTACCAGGAATTTTCACTGCGTTACATGCAGAAGATTGTTGCCGGGCTGCAGAAGGAAAATGAAGGACGCCGCGTGCCGGTAATTGTATTCACCAAGAACGGCGGACTCTGGCTCGAATCAATTGCTGCTATCGGAGCGGATTGCGTGGGCCTCGACTGGACGATCGATATCGGCACTGCCCGAGCCCGCATCGGCGACAAGGTGTCGCTGCAAGGCAACATGGATCCTTCGGTGCTGTATGCCCCACCGGCGCGCATCAGCGAAGAAGTAGCGCTGATCCTAGAACAGTATGGCAAAGGTCCGGGTCATGTATTCAATCTTGGCCACGGCATTCACCAGCATGTGAATCCCGACAACGCCAAGGCCTTCATTGATGCCGTGCACGAGTTGTCGGCGCCCTATCACGAGTGAGTGATGCGATGCGCCGGAAGCTAACCAGTGGTCATGCTTTCGTTGCGCTCGGTGCGAATATTCCGCACGGTGACGAACAGCCGGAAGACACGTTGCGACGTGCGATGGCAGCGCTGATCCCGCTGTCACAACAGCTGCCGATCCTGTCCAGCATCTACGAATCTGATCCCAAGGACTGTCCGCCCGGTTCCCCCGTTTATCTCAACGCCGTCGTCGCCATACTGCCGCGCGACGAAGACCCGCTGGCGTTGTTGCACAAGCTGCAGGCGATCGAGCAAAAGTTTGGCCGTGCGCGCAGTGGCATCGTCAATGAATCCCGCACACTCGATCTCGACCTGCTCGCTTTTGACGGAGTGGAAATGGACACGCCAGAGTTGACGTTGCCACATCCACGCGCGCATGAGCGTCGTTTCGTCCTGCAGCCTTGGCTGGAAATTGCAGGCATAGACTGGCTGTTGAAAGGGCGCAAGTTGTCCGAGTGGTTGCTCGCGTGCCAGGATCCGCCGCTAAGCCGGTTGCAGGATTACTGACAGCGCTGGATCGCAACTGACGGTAGCTTGCGGCATGATGGAAGCCACCGGAGGCTTCAAACCACAGGCGGTGACGACATGCAGTGCAAACAAACTTCAGCAATACGTATGGTCAGCTGGGTTGCACTGACAGTGTGTTGGCTATCAATCACCGACTGCGCCGCAACGCCCAATCCAGCGCCTCGCCAGGCACTCCCCAACTACGCAGTCCCTGTCGGCACCCTGGGTTGGTCCGTCCTGTGTGGCAATGCGAATGTGGCGGGTGACTGGAACGATGCGTCAGCGTTCTACGATGAGAATGGCAAAGTGAAGGACCATCAGCGCTTTTGCGACGAGATGCAAACCGGCTCCCGTATCCGCTCTCGCTGAGAGCACTTCTGTTAGCAAAAAAAACCCGGCAGAGCCGGGTTTTGAGAAATGACTTATCAGGTCATAAGCGATCAATTCAAACTTCAAAAACTACAAGGACAGAGGGACATCGAAACTGAAGCCATAGTAGCGCTACGATGTCGCGCATTCTGCGAACCGCATCACTCGTTGCACGAACTTGAGTGATGTGGTTCACAAATTCCCAACTGTCTTTAGATCTCAACCGTCAGGTTAAAGCCTTCTTCCTCGTCGCCCAGCGCGAGCTTGCCATCCATTACGGCGTACAGCCACTTGGCCGACTTCGTCATGCCACCCAGCGGGTACAGATGCACCTGGTTGATGCTGCACAGCGGATCGTTGGCCATGTAGTTGGCAAGGTCGAGCGTCAATTTGTTCGGCTGACGGGCACCACCGCTCAACAACAATTTGGCGATGCTGCCAGTCTGGCGCGTGAGCACGCGCATCGACGGACCGACGCCGCAGGCGGTTGCATGGTTAATCAGGGTCTTGAGGGTGGCGAGGCCGGGAATACCAATGTGGATCGGCAGCGTGTTGCCTTCGGCACGGATGCGTTTGTCCCAGGCAATGACAGGCTCGGCTTCAAAAACGAACTGCGTGGTGATGTACATGTCGATGCCATGCTCTTTGGCGTAGGCATTCTTGGCCAGCAGCGCCTTGGTCACTTCTTCGGGCTTGATGTCGGGCGAACCTTCGGGATGGCCGGCAACGCCGATCTTTTTGATGCCGTATTTCTGGAACAGGTCAGTGCGCAGTACCTGCATGGAGTCGGAGAAGTCGCCAACCGGGTTGGTCACGCCACCACCGATCAACAGCGCTTCTTCAACCTTGGCTTCACCCTGCAGGATTTTCAGGTTCTCTTCAAAGAACTTCACGTTGGGGATGGAGCGTGCGGCAAAGTGCGGTACCGGCTTCATTCCTTCAGCGAAGAGGCGCTTCACGGTGTCCTTGGTGTCATTGAAGTCGGAGCCCGGCAGGAACGTCACGAATACGGTGGTGCCAGGACGCAGCAGTGCGCGGAAATCTTCGATTTTCTTGGCGCCGCCCGGCGTTACTTCAACGGAGGCATTGGTAAGGAATTTTTGTATGTTTGCGATTTCGTTTGCCACTGGGAGCACCTGTTGTTCTAAGGAGGATAGAAAAGGAAGGATCGGAAAAAAGAGCCGGCATTTTAGCCGCGCGGCCTCTTGCTGGCAAACCGGGCGGTTCGGCTGAATGCCTTAATTCGATGTCAGCGGCAACTTCTCCAGTTGGCAGTCGAAGGAATCGGTGCCGATGCTGCAATAAAGGTGCTTTTCCGACACGGTGAGTGTCATCGTCATGCGGCGATCCAGCTGCTTTACCAGGGCGGCGAGGAAGTCGCGGTCCAAGGCGTACAGCTCCAGCGTCTCCACCCGGTAAATACCGGCGTCCTTCAGCTTGCTGGCCAGAAGCTGGGCGTCTTTGTGGCAATAAATGACGACGCGTGGAGCCGCCTTGCTGGCCTGATGCAGCCGTTCGGCTGACGGAGTGCCAATTTCGACCCACAAGGTCAGCGCGCCGGTCAGATCGCGGGCATAGACCGTCGGCTCATCGCGGTCCGCCAGTCCCTTTGAGAACGAGATGCCTTCCTGGTATTCAAGGCAGTACGCCAACACGCGGGTCAGAAAGTAATCTGCTGCCTCGGATGCATGCTGGGCAGCCCGGATTTCCAGGGTTTCGTACAGGCCTCGATCGGCATCGGCCAGTTCAATCGTGAACACATACATCGTCGCGCCAATCGCCATGCTTGCCTCTGCCGCCTACTGCACAAATTGATGAATGGCGGTGGTTAGCTGCCGCAAGTCGCTGGCCGTGATGATATAGGGCGGCATCAAATAAACCAGTTTGCCGAACGGCCGTATCCACACGCCGTGCTCAACAAAGAAGCGTTGCGCATCCGCCATCACTACGGGCTCCTTCATCTCCACCACACCGATTGCGCCCAGCACGCGTACATCAGCGACCTTCGGCGAGGAACGGCACGATTCAAGTTCGCTGCGCAGTTGCGACTCCATCGCGGCAATGCCTTGCTGCCACGGCGAAGACAACAACAGCTTGATACTGGCAACGGCCACTGCACACGCAAGCGGATTTGCCATGAAGGTAGGGCCATGCATGAAGACGCCGCCATTGCGCGAGATGACGTCGCTGACTTTGGCCGTGCACAGCGTCGCCGCGAGTGTCATGTAGCCGCCTGTCAGTGCCTTGCCCACACACAATACGTCTGGCGTGATACCCGCGTGCTCGCAGGCAAACATCTTGCCGCTGCGACCAAAGCCGGTGGCGATTTCATCGGCAATCAGCAGCACATTGAATTCATCGCATAAAGCGCGCACTTGCTGCAAATAGTCAGCGGAATAGAAATACATGCGACCGGCGCCCTGCACGATGGGTTCGAGGATCACTGCGGCAATCTGCTGATGCTGAGTGGCGAGCGCGCCGCGAAATTCCTCCAGCTCATTGGCGGCACACACGGTGCCGAACGGCGTCTGCGGCTCGCTCACGAAAATCTGCTTAGCCAACACTTCATTGAAAATGTGGTGCATGCCAGTCACAGGATCACACACGGCCATCGCCGCAAACGTATCGCCGTGATAACCCTTGCGTGTCGTCAGCAAGCGGCTTTTGGCGGGATTCCCGGCGGCAATCCAGTACTGCAGCGCCATCTTGATGGCGACCTCGACGCTTACAGAGCCGGAGTCACTGAAGAAAACTTTCTGCAGACCGGCCGGTGTCAGTTGCACCAGCAGTTTTCCCAGTTCTATCGCTGGCTCGTGTGTAAGGCCGCCGAACATTACATGCGACATCTTCTCGAGCTGAGCTATTACCGCTGAATCCAGCACAGGATTTTTGTAGCCGTGAATGGCGCTCCACCATGACGACATGCCATCGATCAGTGCTGTGCCGTTCTCCAGGTAAAGGCGCACACCATCAGCATGACTGACCGGATGGACCGGCAAGGGCTGTTGCATCGACGTGTAGGGATGCCAAAGATGGGCTTGGTCGAATTCCAGATCGATCACAGTGGCAACGGGGGCAGGAAAAGGGATGGCAAGTAAATACACTGGCCTTGCAGTTTACAAGCACTGCGCTTCATTCAGGCTCGTGCCAGACACCACACATGAATTTCCGGTGCCACATCGCAATGGTGTTGCAGTTCGCGCGCGACTTCTGCCACCGTGCTCATCGTTGTGACGACATCGTCGATAAGTGCGATCCGTTGAACAGATGCCCGCTTCCAATCCGGGTTGACGGCAAAGGCACCGCGCAAATTGCGCCGACGCTCGCGGGCACTCAGACCTTGTTGTGCCGGCGTTGCGCGATGCCGATGCACGGCATCCACGGCCAATGGGATCTGCAACGCCTTGCTGAGATCGCGTCCCATCAGCGCTGCCTGGTTATAGCCACGCTCACGCAGCCGCGCGGGATGGAGGGGAACCGGAATCAACAGGTCGGGCCAGGGCTTGGCTCGGTAATGGTGCTGCAGCGTGCTGATCAGCCGGCCGGTCAGAACCCTTCCTGCCTCCAGTTTGCGCTGGTATTTGAACTGGGTGATCAGGTCACTGAGCGGAGGGTCGTAAATTCCGGCGGCAACGGTCGTGTGCACCCGCTGCTTGCTCTGCAGGCAGCGACCACAGCGAACTGCTTCGACCTCTTGCGGCAGTGGCAGGGCGCAACCGGGACATGAGTTGGGTGAAACCAGGAAACTGGCTTCACAACGCCGGCACAGGTCCATATCCTGCTGCCCCGGTTGTCGGCACAGCACGCAGGTCGCTGGCAGTAACCAAAATTGTGCAAAATTCATCCATCTGGAAACTAACGAAAAATCCCAAGTTGACACCAAACCTCCGCTGTCTAGTATTGCTCCCCTGTCAGTGTAGTCGCGATTTCCGGGTTCTTCCGCTCCGTCTTGCCTGACCTCCAATCCCATTTCCCGAAGGAATCCGCATGTCCGCCACCCTGCGTCACGACTGGCAGAGCCACGAAATTGAAGCCCTGTTCCAACTTCCCTTCAACGACCTGCTGTTTCAGGCTCAGGGCGTGCACCGCCAGCACTTCGACCAGAACGCGGTGCAGGTGAGCACGCTGTTGTCGATCAAGACCGGCGCCTGCCCGGAAGACTGCAAGTACTGTTCGCAGAGCGGTCACTACAACACTGGTCTCGAAAAGGAAAAGCTGCTGGAACTCGAAAAGGTGCTGACCGAGGCCGAGCGCGCCAAAGCCAATGGCGCTTCCCGCTTCTGCATGGGCGCAGCGTGGAAACACCCCTCGAAGAAAGACTTCCCGCTGGTGCTGGCCATGGTGCGTGGCGTGCGTGAGATGGGTCTCGAAACCTGCATGACGCTGGGACAGCTGAGCGAAGAACAAACCGCCGAATTGGCCACTGCCGGCCTCGACTACTACAACCATAACCTTGATACGTCACGCGAGTACTACGACAAGATCATCACCACACGTCACTTCGACGAGCGCCTCGACACGCTGGCGCATGTACGCGCGGCCGGTATCAAGGTCTGCAGCGGCGGCATCGTCGGCATGGGCGAAAGCGCGCGTGATCGCGTGGGCCTGCTGCGTGAGCTCGCCAACCTGCCGCAGCATCCTGAAAGCGTGCCGATCAACAATCTCGTCAAGATCAAAGGCACACCGCTGGAGAATGTTGATGATCTCGATCCGTTCGACTTCATCCGCATGATTGCGGTTGCGCGCATCCTGATGCCGAAATCACATGTGCGCTTGTCGGCTGGCCGTGAACAGATGAACGACCAGATGCAGGCGCTGTGTTTCTTCGCCGGCGCCAATTCCATTTTCTACGGCGATCGCTTGCTGACTACCGGCAATCCGCTGGCCAGCACCGACATGCAACTGTTTGCGCGACTCGGCATTCATCCGGAGGCGCGTCAAGTTGCTGAGGAGCCAACCAATGCGATGCTGCCCACTGCGCGGACCGAACAGTTCCACGATGCGATGCAGGCAAGCTAGCCATGTCAGGCTATCAACGTTTCCTGCAGGGCCTGCAATCGCAACTGCAGGCACGCAGTGAACAGCAACTGCTGCGAACGCGTCGGCAGGTAACCTCGCCGCAGCAACCGCAACTGGGTGTCGACGGTAAACCGCTGCTGTCGTTCTGCAGCAATGATTATCTCGGCCTGGCCAATCACCCCGATGTAGTAAGCGCCTTCAAGCGTGGTCTTGATGAATACGGCGCGGGCAGTGGGGCGTCGCATCTCGTTACCGGTCACACCGCCGCACATCACGCGTTGGAGGAGGAACTGGCAGATTTCACCGGCCGCAGTCGCGCCCTGCTGTTTGGCAGCGGTTACATGGCCAATGTGGGTGTGCTGACCAGTTTGCTGGACGACAAAGACCAGGTGTTCGAAGACAAGCTCAATCACGCGTCGTTGCTGGACGGGGGTCTTTTCAGTGGCGCCAATTTCCGCCGCTATCCACACAAGGACAGTCGCCGCC
>JAZKEH010000533.1:0-4866 GCA_040387155.1 Pseudomonadota bacterium
TCGCGCAGCGTGTCGATGAATTTCTGGTAGCCGGCCGGCTCCATCGCCATATCCATGCCGGCATTGATCGATGCCATCAATGCCTTTTTGTAATCGCGATCGATCTGGCCAATGGCGTAGTAGTCGGAGACCAGAAAGCCTTCGAAGCCGAGCTCGCTCTTCAGAATGTCGGTGAGCAAATGCTTGATGCCGGAAACCTTCAAGCCGTTCCAGCTGTTGTACGACACCATGATGGAACCTACGCCTTCTGCCAGTGAGCTGACGTAACCCGGCAAATGCACACTGCGCAGTGTGGCTTCATCCACTTCGGTGTTGCCCTGGTCCATGCCGCTGGAGCCATCGCGACGTTTGGTTGAAGCCCAGGTCGTTCCACCATCGCCAGCGTAGTGTTTGGCGCAAGCGAGGACTGCCTGGGGATTTTCCAGCCCGCCGTGTTGCATGCCGCGCACGGCGGCTGCGCCAAGTTCAGCCACCAGCGCAGGATCTTCGGAAAAACCTTCGTAAGTGCGGCCCCAGCGATCATCGCGCGGTACAGCAACGCACGGCGCGAACGTCCAATGGATGCCGGAGGCGCGTACTTCAAGCGCTGTGATGCGACCACATTCCTGCACCAGGGCGGCGTTGCGGGTGCAGCCAAGACCCACGTTATGCGGAAACACGGTGGCGCCGAGGATGTTGCCGTGACCATGCACAGCATCAACGCCATAAATGATCGGGATGCCGAGCCGCGTGGTCTGGCTGCGCGCGATCAGCCGATCGACAGTGTCAGTCCATGCCGTTAGTGAATTGCCTTCGACAGGATCGGCACCGCCGCCACTCAAGACGGAACCGAGAAACAGATTTTCGACGTCGGCTTCGTCCTTCATGTTGCCAAGTTCGGACTGCACCATCTGGCCGAGCTTTTCATCGAGCGTCATTTGCGCGAGCAGCGGCAGAACGCGCGCGTCCTGCGCCGCGAGCGAGCGCTGCGTGGTTTGCGCCAGCAACTGCGAAGGGTTCAGCAGGATTGAGGTGGTGCCCAGCAGGGCGGAACTACGAACGAAATCACGGCGACGCATTTGGTACTCCTGTTGTTATTGTTTTTTCTCCACCTCTCCACCTCCGCCCTTGCGGGCTACGGCGGACAAGCGCCCGTGTGGGCTGCGGCGATGGTAGCCGCACCGGCAGAGTTGTTCTACCGACGCCCGCACCGGTCTTGCACTTCCGTTTGAGGCAGGAATGCTGTCACTCTATCAACGAACATCCGAAGTTCATGCAACCGGAGGGGTAATACATGAAAACCACACAATCCATTCTCGCAATCGCCGTCACACTGGGCGCCATGACACTGACAGGCCAGGCAGTTGCCGCGCAGCCGGACGCCAACGCGCCGCCGCCGGAAATGAGCTTCTTTATTACCAGCAAGGGCCTTGGCAAGGGCGGTGATCTTGGTGGTATCGCCGGCGCCGATGCGCATTGCCAGTCGCTGGCTGCTGCTGTTGGCAAGGGCAACCGTACCTGGCATGCCTACCTCAGCACGCAGGGTGCCGGCGCTGTGAATGCACGCGACCGCATCGGCAAAGGCCCGTGGGCCAATGCAAAAGGTGTTGTGATGGCTACCAATCTCGACAGCCTTCACTACGACAATTCCAACTTCAACTACGAACACATCCTCGACGAAAACGGCAACCACTTCTCGTCACGTATCGACGGCACCTACGACACGACTGAACACGACGTGTTGACCGGCACGCAACTGGACGGCACCGCCTTCCCAGCCGGCGACGACAAGACCTGCAACAACTGGACGAGCAGCACCACGGGCAGCGCCCTGGTCGGTCATGCTGATCGCTATTCGTTCGCGGTGCCGGGTTCGCCGTGGAACTCTTCACACGGCACACCGGGTTGCACACCGGAAAACCTCATCAGCGTGGGCGGTGCTGGCTTGTTGTACTGCTTTGTAGCCGAATAAGGTCGTCGCTCGCGTCCAACCAGCGGGCACAAAAAAAGGGGACAACCTGTAACGGCTGTCCCCTTTTTATGCGGAATTTGCAGGGACCGGTCTTCAATAAGGTGCACAGCGCGTGGCGACTGGCTATTTTCCGAACAAGCCCAGATCGATGGCTCGCAGCACCGCTCGCGTACGGTCGCGCACGCCCAGTTTGGCGAGCACCGCCGACACCTGATTCTTGATAGTGCCTTCTGAACGATTCACAGCCTGGGAAATCTCCCGGTTGCTGTAGCCGCCGGCCATGAAGCGCAGGATTTCGATCTCCTTCGGCGACAGCTCTTCGGGTTTGCTGAAACTTTCAAAGTCGGTCTTGATGCCGGCGAGGCCCTTCAGGATTTTCTCGGTGACTACCGGCTGCACGTAATGGCCGCCGGCATGTACGGCCTCAATCGCGGCGACGAGGCTGTCGAGTGAAACGTCCTTCAGCAGGTAACCACGCGCGCCGGCTTTCATCCCTTGCAACACAAGCTGGTCGTCGTCGAAGGTGGTCAGGATGATGGTTGGAACCAGGCAGTCAGCCGCATTCATCGCCTTCAGCGCGTCGATACCGCTCATCGGCATCCGGATATCGAGCAGCAATACATCGGGCTTGCTGCGCTCAATGCCCTCCACCACTTGCGCGCCGTCGCCGACTTCACAGACGACGTGGACTTTACTGCTGAGGCTGAGCAGGGAGCAGATACCCTGGCGCACAAGCGTCTGGTCGTCGGCCAGCATCACGCTGATGCTCATGGCTTTTTGTACGCGCTCATGGCTATTAGTGCGCTCATGGCTGCGCCTCCAGCTGCGGCAAGCGTGCCCGCAAGCGAAAGCTGCCGCCCTCGTTATGCCAGTGGAGGCTGCCGGCAAGCGCGACAACGCGTTCCTGCATACCTTTCAGGCCGTTGCCGGGTGCGACGCGCGCGGCACTGGTGCCATCGTCGTGGATGTCGAGCACGAATTGCCCGTCCTGCATGTACAGCCGGATGTGACAGGCCTTGGCTCTTGCATGGCGCAGCGTATTGGTCAGGGCTTCCTGGATGCAGCGCAACAACACTTCCGCCGTGTGCGGATCGTGCACGACGACAGCGGCCCCACGTTCGAGCGTGACGTGCAGTTCCGGAACGTTGGCGAGCAGTTCCGCAAGCGCGGTATCGAAATCGAGCGCAGGACTCTCGCGCAGGTCGCTGACGGCGTTGCGCAGGTCGCTGAGCAGCATGCGGGCCAGCGCATGCGCGCGCTCGACGTGCGTCAGTGCGTCGCCGGAAGTTTTGTGCGTTGCCACTTCGAGATTGAGGATCAGCGCCGTCATCTGGTGGCCGAGCAAATCATGTATTTCGCGCGCTATGCGTAGCCGTTCGCCAGTGCGCGAGGTTTGCGCGAGTTGTAGCTGCGCGGCTTGCAACTCGCGGTTCAGCACGAGGCCCTTCATGCGCTCCCGCTGCAGGTTGATAGACGTACTGGAAATGGACAGCACGAAGAAGCAAACCATGGGAGCCAGCAAACTCACGAACAGCAGCTCTATCGGGTCTGCGATACCGCGCAGGTGAAACACCGCTACGAAGAAGACCAGAACACCTGCCAGCAGATAACTGCAGACACGCAAGCTGTAGGAGTGGGGGGTGCGGGCGATCCAGAACGCAACGAACGACAGCATCATGCCCATTTCAGTCACTGTGAAGTGCAGCAGTGCAAGCGCAACAGCCTCTATCCACAAGAGCCACAGCAACGCCCTGGCGTCAGCGGTGTGGGCGGCCAGCATCGACCACGTGTAGCAAGCGTCGAACACCAGCATGAGCGCCAGCGACGAGAGCGCGGCGCCGTTCCAGTCGGCGAATCCGTTCGACTCGCTATAAACCGCAAGTCCTGTCAGGACGTACACCAATAGCAGCACCGACGCAGAGCGCAGCTGGAACAGGTGCGAAATGTTGTCGGATTTCGGCATTCCGGAATTATGCCACGCGCCCCAAAAGCGCCAATAGGCCGGAAGTCACGGCGAAAGCGATGACTTCCAGCACTGCCGCCGCGTCACCGCGCGCTTTATCGTTCGCGCCGTGTTTCGGGATAAGCCATCAATGGCGGGAGTGTGGTACCTCATGAAGACGCTCAACAAGATCAATTTGTTGCTGGTTATCGCTGGTTGGATGCTGACCCACCTGCGCGTGGATGCGGCGGAGGCAAGCCTGCTCGCCTTCGAGCTGGAGGCGACCGATGGCACCAGTTATACCGAGCGCTCCTGGGCGGGCAAACCACTGGTGCTGTTGGTAGCGTCAAGCGAGGGCGTTGCCAACAACGCGGGGCAAGTGTGGTCGCGCCCATTGCACGACTTTTTCACCGCGCACGCTGCCGATGTAGTGGGAGTCGCCGATGTGCCCGGCGTGCCACGCCTCTTCCGCGGTGCGGCGCGCAACATGGCAGCACCCGACGATGACGATGCGGTCCGCACCCTGCTGATGGACTGGGATGGTGAGTTCATGCCGCGCTACGGGCTTTCAAGAGGAGCCTACAACGTGCTCGTGTTCGACCGTGCCGGCAAGCTCGTCTACACCGTGGCTCTGCGCACCTTTAGTCAGGCGCAACTGGATGGCATGTTGCGCGACCTGCAGCCTATCGTCGACGCATTTTGAGCGCACAGGCCAGGACAACCATGAGCAATACCAAGGAGCTACTGGATCAATTGCGTATAGATCGCAATGATTCTGCACCAGACGCGGCAGGCTCACGTCGCGGCGTGTTGCTTGGACTCTGCGCTGGCTTCGCGCTGATGGCGGTCGTTGCCGGTGTCTTTTTCTGGACCGGTAACCAAGCTGGCGCTCCGTTGGAAGCGGCGATTGCGCCAGCACCGGAGAAAGTCGACAGCGCGACGAGAGCAGTCATTACAAGTAGTGCAGCAATTG
>JAZKEH010000534.1:0-3260 GCA_040387155.1 Pseudomonadota bacterium
TGGTGGAACTGCGGTCACAGGTTGTGGAAGCAGCGCATACGCATTTTGGTTTGCCGCAGGATCCGCGTTTGAAGATCAGCATCGGTTGCGGCGCGAAGCATGTGCAGCAACTGCAGCAACAACTGCAGCAACAACAGGCACGCAGCAAGGACCGCTACGACGTGATTCTGGTGGATGCCTATCGCGGCAGTGGCATGGCGCCGGAAGTCAGCAGCGAAGAATTTTTCCGCCATTGCCATGCGTTGTTGGGCGAAAGCGGCATCCTCGTCATCAACCTGTGGCGTTACGACAAGGCCTTGCTGAGCGAAGTCACCCGCAATCTTGTCAGTGCCTTCGACTGGCGTGTGCATTTCATTCCGGTAAAGGATGCCAGCAACCTGATTGGCTTTGCGGTGGCAAAGGACTTTCCCCGCGTTGCACTGAAAAAGCTGGAGATAGAAGCCCGTAAACTGCAGCAACACCTCAAGCTGGATTTCCCCGTCTACCTGCACGACCTCACCGTCAGCGATCCGCTGCAAAGCCTGTTCATCGACGAATGAGGATTGAAAATGAAAGGCCGTAAAGGCTGGTCGTCAGCAACACCCATCGTTCTATAATCAAGCCTCCCAACCTGGAAGAAGAAAAACATATGAAACAATTTGTCCGCTTGTCGTTAGCAACCGCATTGCTCGCAGGTGCCACTGGCGCCTACGCACAAGACTGTGATCGTGCCTGCCTCGGCACCATGCTCGATCAATACCTCAACGCTGTCGTCAAACATGATCCCACTGCTGCGCCACTCGTGGTGGGTGTGCGTCAGACCGAGAACGCCATCAACGTGTCGCCGGGTTATGGCGTATGGAAATCAGTAACTGCACTCGGTGAAGTACAGCGCCGTTATTTCGATCCTGTCAGCAGTCAGGCCGCGTACTACGGCAGTGTGGAAGAAGGCGACAGCAGTGCGCTCGTGACTGTGCGCATCAGGGTCGAGAACCAGAAGATCACCGAAGCCGAATGGTATATCGCGCGTGAGAATGATCCAGGCCTGAGCGGTGAGCGTCAGCCCGGCCGGCCACCCGCCAACTTGCTCAACATTGATTATCTGAAAGACAACGGCCCGCCAATTCGCACCGTGCCGGTGGCCGAACGTTCTGATCGCGATACCTTGATCCGCATTGCCGAGAGTTACTTCGACGCCATCACCTCGCACGATCGTACAGTTGCCCTTGCGCATGTCGGCTGCGGTCGCGCAGAAAATGGCAGCCCGGCACCAGGCGGTTCCTTCCTGCCGCCACTGCCGGCCGCCACTGCGGCACCCGGTCCGGCGGTCAACCCGGCCAATACCGATCCAGCAGCCCGTGACTGTCTCGCAGGGTTGGAGAACTTCAACTTGTCGATGGTGACGGCGCGTCGCTATCCGATGGTGGATGTGGAAGCACAGGCTGTGCTGTCGTACGGCGTATTCATCCGTCGCCCGGGCTCGACGACACCGCGTAATGTGTTGAGCGAATGGTTCTTCATCGATGGTGGAAAAATCCGCACGGTGTACACGGCGATGTTCTATCCACCGGCAACGCTGGCGGTGCCGAACTGGGCACCGTATGACGGTAACTTTCCGTTGGCGGCGGGTGTCGTGCCAACGCCGGCACCGGCGCCTTGATCGTTGCAGTAATCGGCATAAAAAACCCGGGCTTGCCCGGGTTTTTTATGCAGGAATTTGTCTCCACTTACGGACGAATGATCAGACCCTGCCCGGTCGGCAAACGCAGGATCTCGATGCCCTTGCTGGCGGCAAATTCATCCATGGACAGTTTTTGCGGCAGATAGTCGCGCCAGCCGTAGTCGTCCAGCACCACCAGTGCTCCCGGACTCAAACGATCCCAGAAAAATTCGATGGCGGCACGCTCTGGCGGCGCACAATTCATGTCGATATGCAGGAAGGCCACGCGAATATCCGCCACAACTGCAAGCGTTTCTGGCACGGCACCGACCACTAGTCGTTTACGTTGCCACGGTGCAAAGGTCGCCTCTACCTTTTCGAGGTTGGTCGCATATTCACCAGAGGTTATCCGGCTCGCGTTGCGTTGCATCAGGCCGGCTGCCTTTTCGGGCTCGCTGACAAAGCGGGGATCGGCTCCCTGAAAAGTATCGAATAACCAGAATGTGCGACCGTGCCTGTCCCAATCCAGCAGTGTCATCAAGATTGAACTCATGAAGCCATGGCTTACGCCGCACTCCACAAAGTCGCCTTCGCGCGCCAGCGCCTGGCGTCCTGCCCAGGCGATCACATGGGCTCGCCAGTGCATCGCGTGATACGCCTCGCCCATGGCCTGCCTGCCAACCGCATAGGCTGCCATGAACGCGGGATCCTGCATGAAATCGTGCTGGTGCCATGAAGTCAGACCGTCTTCACGGTACAGCGAGACATCCGGGTCTTGTTCCGGCGGTGGAATGCGATTGATCTGGTAGCCCAGTGGACGCACCAGGGCTCGTATGGCGTTCTTCAGCATAGTGAAACCGGCGGGGTGATTGATAGCGAGCAGTCTATACGTTACAGCTTGGTGTAACGCACGCCTACCACTGGCGGGTTAGCGAGGTTGAACACCTCATAGCGGTTGACCGGCAGAGTCAGCGGCCCGCGACGCACGATGGCGGGATCGTTGTACGCCGGATGCCAGAAGCCATAGTCGTACAAAATGTATTCGCTGCCATTCTTGACGATGCTCCACGTCATCTTGTATTCACACTTGCCCGCCACGGGTGGCAGGCCGGTAGCACAAGAAGTGGCTGCGATTCTATAAACACCAGTGCCACCCACCTTCAGCTCCAGGTCGTAGATGGTGCCGCTTTCCATGTTGCCAACTATCCAGTCGCCAACCACAGCTGCTTTCAGATCTTCCAATAACGAGGCGCCATTGAGCTTCACCGGCACCGTGATGCTGACGCCGTCGGTAGCGTTGTAAAGCTCAATCGTGAACGTAACGCTCTTGCCTTCGGCAAGGTCTTCGTTCTTCTTGTCGAACAGCAGCGTAAGCTTGCCCGCACTGCCAGAGATATTGGAGCCGGTGATGCTGGCATCGGAAATCGCGCGAATGCTGAACTTCTGTGCATCAGTGCTAACGGTAGTGGTGTCGTCGGTCTTGATGGCGGCCGCCAGCGAAGTCAGCGTGCTGACCACCGGGTTGCCGGACCCAAGGCCCAGCTTGCTGACGACTGCGATGGCGCTGGTCAGCGTCGACTTGAGAACAGTTGCCGTGGACAAATAGGAACTGCGAATGGTT
>JAZKEH010000535.1:0-2109 GCA_040387155.1 Pseudomonadota bacterium
TCGCAATCCAGTCGGGATTGGTCCGGCCATCACAGATGACGAGAATTTCTGACGGGCCCGCCACCATGTCGATGCCGACCTGGCCGAATACGGTACGTTTGGCCGTGGCTACGTAGATATTGCCGGGACCAACAATCTTGTCGACACCGGGCACGCTTTCGGTGCCATAAGCCAACGCCGCTACCGCTTGCGCACCACCAATGGTGAATACCTGATCAACCTCAGCCAACGCGAGCGCTGCCAGCACCAGTTCGTTCAAGACACCACCCGGTGTTGGCAACGTTGCAATGATTTCCTTCACGCCTGCAACGCGGGCAGGAATGGCATCCATCAATACTGTCGACGGATAGTTGGCCTTGCCACCGGGCACGTACATGCCAACGCGATCAAGTGCAGTGATCTGCTGGCCATAGCTTGAACCATCAGCATCGGTATAACGCCACGATCCCTGCAGCTGGCGCTCGTGATAGGAACGAATACGATCAGCAGCAGTACGCAAGGCAGCAGCCTGCGCTGCGGGCAAGTCGCGCAGACTTTTCTGCATGCGCTCACGGGGAATTTTCAGTTCAGCCATTGATGTCGCATCGAGCTTGTCGAAAGCGCGCGTCCAGTGCAGCACAGCCGCATCGCCACGCTGTTTCACATCGCGCAGGATTTCATTGACGCGCGTTTCTACTTCCGGCGACGACAAACTGTCCCACGCCAGGCGCGCGCGCAACTGCACGCGGAAATCCGGAGCAGCAGCATCAAGCAATTTCACAATGGTGGTCATAGACAATTGGATTCCGGAAAAACAGATCTCAGCAATGCGCTGACTTAGCCGACCTGTGCAGCGCGACTGGCACTCACCGCTGACTGCAGTCGCTCCAGCAAGGCCTGCACTTGGGCATGTTTGATCTTCATCGCGGCCCGGTTGACGATAACGCGCGTACTCACTTCAGCAATTAGCTCACGTGGTTCGAGTCCGTGGGCGCGCAACGTCTTGCCGGTATCGACGATATCGACAATGCAATCAGCCAATCCCATCAACGGCGCCAGCTCCAGCGCACCATTCAGTTTGATGATGTCTACCTGGCGACCCTGGCGGGCGAAATACTGCTTGGCAATGTTGGTGAATTTGCTGGCCACCCGCAGACGCGGGCTGTCCAGCAACGCACCGACAGGTGCCGCTGTCATTAGACGACAGCGCGCCAACTGCAGATCGACAGGTTCATAGAAACCTTGTGAGCCGTACTCCATGATCATGTCCTTGCCGGCGATGCCGATATCGGCACTGCCAAGCTCAACATAGGTCGGCACGTCGGAGCCACGAATCACCATCAGCTGCACATTCGGCAAATTGCTGTCGAACAACAGCTTGCGACTCTTGCCGATATCTTCGGCAGGAATCACACCAGCTTGTTCGAGCAACGGCAGCACCTCATCGAGAATGCGACCCTTGGTCAATGCAATGACCAGTTTTTGCGAGGACATAAGGGCTCTTCAATCCATTCAGGAGGGCAGCCGGCGGATCTTGGCGCCGAGCAACTGCAGTTTTTCTTCAATACATTCGTAGCCGCGATCGATGTGGTAGATGCGGTCCACCGTCGTTTCGCTCTCGGACACCAGACCGGCGATAACAAGGCTGGCCGATGCACGCAAGTCAGTCGCCATCACTGGGGCGCCCTTCAGACTGGAGACACCGCGGAAAATGACCGTGTTGCCTTCCACTCGCAGGTCCGCCCCCATGCGGTTCATTTCATGCACGTGCATAAAGCGGTTTTCAAAAACAGTTTCCGTGATGGAACCGGAACCGTCGGCAATCGCATTCAGCGCTGTGAACTGTGCCTGCATGTCAGTCGGGAACGCCGGATAAGGTGCCGTCGTCAACGAAACTGCTTTCGGACGCTGTCCATGCATGTCGAGGCTGATCCACGTATCACCAATTTCGATCTGGGCACCCGCTTCTTCCAGCTTGCTAAGCACCGCCTCGAGAATACTTGGACGGGTGTCCTTCACCTTGATGCGCCCCTTGGTAGCAGCTGCCGCAATGAGGTATGTCCCGGTTTCAATGCGGTCAGGCATGATGGGGTAGCTGCAGCCGTGCAACTCGCTGACGCCATTGATTGT
>JAZKEH010000536.1:0-6656 GCA_040387155.1 Pseudomonadota bacterium
GATTGCCAACGCATCTTCGGCATCCTGTCTGGCAGCATGAGTCACAACACCGCCTTTGCCTTCATCCAGCTCGGCCGCAAAGTCGAACGCGCCGACATGACTTCACGCATCGTCGATGTCGGTTCGATCAGCATGCTGCCGGCGTTCTCGCGTACCAGCAAACAGAAACTGTTTCTGGAACCGCACGAAAACGTGGTGTGGATGAATGTGCTGCGCTGCGTCAGTGGTTACCAGGCCTATCGTCAGCAGACACACAGCCAGGTGAAGGGGGAGGAGGTAGTCAAATTCCTTTTGCAGAACAACGAATTTCCGCGCTCACTCGGCTACTGCATGAACGACATTGTTCGCTACTTGCAGATGCTGCCGAACAATACCGAAGTGCTGCGGGCCGTCGCGCGGGTGCGCAAGGTCACCACCGAAGTCAACATCAGCACGCTGCTGGAGCGCGGCCTGCTCGATTTCATCGACGAGTTGCAGATTTCCATCGCCGACATCCACGAAGAGCTGAACAGCACCTGGTTCAATCCGGTCGGTGTGCGCAAAGTGCAGCGCAAGAGTCAAAGCCAGAGCCAGACCCAAGCCAGCTAGGTCGCGCCACGCGGCTGTAAATATGGCTGTATTGCGTTAGTAAGTTGGATTCTGCTGAGAATTGGATTGCGAGTTCGATTGCGAGCTTGACGACGAATTCTGCCGTGAATTCTGCTCATGAGACGACTGCTGATTAGTCGTTGTCATCTGCTCATCGAATCGCAAAGGGGGTAGCTGATGGAAGGCGTCCTTCAACTTGTTATCCCAGCTGCGTTTGAGATCGCGCAGGAAACCACTGTCTTCATCAAATCTGAACAGGGTCTGCAGGTTGAAGCTGCGAGCCTGGTACAACAGCACTTCAATCGGTGGCCCCACCGACAAATTACTGCGCATCGTTGAATCCATCGATACCAAAGCACATAGCGCCGCTGTTTCCAGCGATGTTTCCAGAGTCAGGATGCGATCGAGGATGGGCTTGCCATACTTGCTTTCACCAATCTGCAAATAGGGCGTGTCCTTGCTGCTGGTGATGTGATTGCCTTCGGGATAGATCATGACGATGCGATGTTCGCTGCCGGCAACCTGGCCACCCAGGATGAAGCTGGCCTGGAATACCACGCCATTGATGGTGTGCTTTTCCTGCTGCTGACGACTTATCTCGCCCAGGTAATCTGCCGCTTCTCCCACTGAGTTGACGGTGGCGAGACTCAGCGGCGCGTTCTGGCGAATGTCCTTCTTCATTTGCGCAATGGCTGCTTGCGTCGTCGCCAGGTTGCCGGCGGTCATGACGACGAACTGGCGGTCCGGTCCCAGTTCAAAGCGGAACAGCTTGCTGTAGGTGCTGATCTGATCGACACCGGCATTGGTGCGCGAATCGGAACAGAACACCATGCCGGCATTCACCGAGATGGCAACACAATATGTCATGCAAGGCTCACAGCGGAAGGGACGGGCAGGGGCGGCAAGTATAGCGAATTATGATGGCGCGGTGACTTGGTCAGGGTTTTTCCCGGCGCTTCTGCAACTGTAATAGTTTCTGCAGTGGGCCTGCGAGGCCCGGCTTCGCCAGAATCTGCTCGGTATTCAGTCCGTGCATTTCGTGCGGGAACACCAGCCATTCTTCGGTTTGGTGCAGGTAGAAGTCCGGCACCATCGAAGTCTTGTTATTGCCGGGCTTGAACCAAGGCGTCGCCAGCTTGATGGTGGGCTGATGCGGATAGGCCATTGCGCGCAAATGGCCGATGACGGCCTGCATCGTACGACCGGAGTCGAATACATCGTCGACCAGCAATACTCTGCTATCGGGATGCAGACAGGGCTGCAGCAATTCCATGCCCCACAACTGGACACTGCTCATTTGCTGGCCAGGTTCCAGGTAGGAGCGGCTGCGGATCGCAAAATGTTCGCAATGAATTTCCAGATATTCGAAAACTTCCTGCATGGCGATGCCAACTGGCGTGCCGCCGCGCCACAGCGCTACCAGCAAGTCCGGCTTGTACCCACTTTCAACAACTTTCAAAGCCAGCTCGATGGAGTCGGCCAGCAAACGGTCAGCGCTAAGATAACTGAGAGACATGAGGGGCGTCCGGCTAACGGATGACAACTGTCATGGGAACGGTCATCACGGGGTAGTCGGCGGCGGTGTTGAAGCCTCGCTGCCCGCATCACCCAACAGACCAAAGGTCAGGATGTTGAGCAGCGAACGTTCGCGTTCAACTTCCGGCAGATCGAAATCATAGGGTGTGTCGTCGCGAGTCGGACGTCGGGTCGGTGCGAGTGGCGCGTCTTTTTTGTTGGATCCCAACAGACCGAAACTCATCGAGTAGACGAACGAGGGATCGGTGATCTGTGTCGATACAAGGAAATCGCCGTTTTCGTCGAGAGCGGGGCTGTCGGGATGGTTGGCTTTCAGGATAGCCAACGAGGAATCAGCCAGATCATTGAGACCCATACGCAGGTACATCTCCGTCATGATCTCCAGCGCGCGCGGCACCGATGGCGAACCCTGGTAGTTCTCGACGATATAACGTGCGCGGTTGAGCGCCGCAAGATAGGCCTGACGTTCGATGTAAAACTCGGATACGTGGATTTCATAAAGAGACAGCAGGTTGCGCAGATAGATCATGCGCGCACGCGCATCACTGGCGTAGGGCGATTGTGGATACTGCGACAGCAATTGGGAAAAGTCGGCGAAGGACTCACTCGCCTTGCCGGGATCACGCTTGCTGGGATCGGTTGGCATGTAGCGGCCCAGGATACGGCCGTCTTCACTGTAGAACGCCATACCCTTCATGTAATACGCGTAATCAATGTTGGCGTGATCGGGATAGAGACGGATGAAGCGGTCCGCGGCGGCACGGGCGGCTTCCGGCTCGTTGTTCATGTAGTAGGCGTAGATCAGCTCGAGCTGCGATTGCGGCGCATAGCGACCGAACGGAAATTGGGCTTCGATCTGCTGCATGATGAGAATCGTACGGTCCCAATTGCTGATCACGATGGAGCGCTGGCCCAGTTCCCACAGACCTTCTTCGGTGCTGTTGGCGAATTCGTCTTCGTCGGTGGAGCCACAGCCGGACAGCAGCAACACGAGCACCAGCGGGAAGATCTTGAGCAGGGTATGACCGGAAAAAAACGTGGAGAAAGACTTATTCACAAGGATCACTGCGTGGGAGGACGGGTTTGTGTAAAGGGTTTGTATAATGGCCGGCAAGTTTACACCTTCCGGCCGTGCCTGACATATAACCATGTCGGGGGTAGGCCCCGGTAGATACCGCCCCATTCAGGATCCCTTCATGACCCCGGCAGTACCCCCCAAAACAGAACAAATGGCAGGACCAACAGCAGATCCAGCGGCTGAACACACAGCTGAGCAAATAGAGCTCAGCGAAACCGCCGGAATGGCCCATATCGGCCTCAGGTTTGACCAGGTTGCCGCCCAGTTGTTCCCGGAATTTTCCCGGGCCCGCCTGCAGGAATGGATCAAGGACGGCCAATTGACCCTCAATGGCGCTCCTGCCCGGGCCAAGGACCGTGTGCTGGAAGGCGATCAGTTGGTGTTGCTGGCCGAAATGGAGGCTGCGGTCGACTTCCTGCCCGAACAAATGGCCCTCGACATCCTGTACGAAGATGACGACGTCATCGTCGTCAACAAGCCGGTGGGCCTCGTCGTACATCCGGCCGCCGGCAACTACACGGGCACGCTGCTGAATGGTTTGCTGGCGCATTGCCCGGTGTTGCAGACCCTGCCGCGCGCCGGCATCGTGCATCGCCTCGACAAGGACACCAGTGGCCTGATGGTGGTTGCCAAAAATCTCAACGCACACCAAGAACTGGTGGGGCAACTGCAGGAGCGTACCGTATCCCGTCATTACCAGGCGGTAGTGCAGGGCATCGCGACTGCCGGTGGCACCGTCGATGCGCCTATTGGTCGTCATCACGTACAACGACAGAAGCGCGCAGTGTCGGAAGCGGACGATGCGCGGCCGGCCGTCACGCACTATCGCGTCGTCAATCGCTTTCGCAGCCACAGCCAGTTGGCCGTCCAGTTGGAGACCGGCCGCACCCACCAGATCCGTGTGCACATGGCTCATATCGGCATGCCCATCGTCGGTGATCAGGTTTATGGTGGTCGTCTGAAACCGCCACGTGGCGCGGCGCCTGAATTGCTCGATTTCCTGCAAAGCTTCAAGCGACAGGCACTGCATGCCGGCGTGCTCGGCTTCGATCATCCCGCCACCGGTGACTTCATGTCATGGGAAGCTCCCATGCCGGCCGACATGCAGGAGTTGCTGCGTTTGCTGGAACTGGACAATGCCTGACACGCCGCTGGTGCGCCCCGACTGGCAACTGCCAACCGGTGTGCATGCGTTTGTGACGACGCGCCATGGTGGATTCAGCAAGGCTCCCTACGCCAGTTTCAATCTGGGTCATCACGTGGGTGATGACGCCAACGCCGTCGCGCGCAACCGTGAGCTACTGAACAGCGAGCTTGCACAGCAATGCAATGACGCAGCGCTGCAGTTGCAATGGATACAGCAGGTGCATGGCATCGACGTACAGCGCATCGATGACGTAATCGCAACACCACCAGTGGCGGATGCGTCGTACACCACACAAAGCGGCATTGCGCTTGGTGTGCTCACAGCAGATTGCTTGCCAGTGTTGTATTGCTCGCATGACGGCAACGAAATTGCGGTGGCCCATGCCGGCTGGCGTGGTCTCTGCAATGGCGTGCTCGAAGCCACGCTCGCGCAGTTCAAGTGTGCGCCATCCCGGGTGCGATGCTGGCTGGGACCGGCCATTGGTCCCTGTCACTTTGAAGTGGGGGAAGAAGTGCGCGACGCTTTTCTGCAACAGGCGTCGCCGAATGATCGTGAGGCCACCTTGTCAGCATTCAAACCGGGCCTGAACGCCGGCAAATGGATGGGTGATCTTTATGTATTGGCCCGCCTGCGCTTGCAGGCGGCCGGAGTTGCGGATGTTGCAGGTCAAGTGCAGTGCACAGTGTGTCTTGCTGATAAGTACTACAGCTATCGTCACCAAAATCCTACCGGTCGCTTTGCTACCGTGATCGCACGCGCATCGAGCTGATTGAGCTGACCTGCTTTCGGCGCAAGCTAATGGTGGTCCTCCACCATCACCAATTGCGTCCCGGGTTCTATCGTCACAGCCCTGTGCCTGCTGTCAGGTCCGGACGGCAGAAAAATACCGTCGCCAGTCTTGAATGCATGCACTACGCCGTTGCAGTCGATTGATAAAGAACCCTTGATGACATAGCCGATGTGGCCGAGCTCGCACCAGCTGTCATAACCATCAGCGGTGCCGAAGTCGACCAGCCGCAATTGGCGGTCGCCTTCGCAATAGAGTTTGAAGCGCACGCCTTCGCGACCTTCCTGCCAGGGCATTGCTTCGAAATTGATCTTGAAGGCGCTCATGTTTCGTTCTTTGTCTGCTTACTGTGGCAGCAGTTCCGCCTGTACCCAGTTGCCATGCACACCACAGCGTTGACGCATTGGAATCTTCAGGCGGGCAATGGGGCCACGCTCGGGAGTGGCTGCGTTGAATAGCAATACTTCGGCTGTATTGGTGGCGTGAATGTCAGCAACCGCCATCAGGTAGCCTTCATGATCCGCTTGCCGTGAAGGAATCAACACGGGTTCCTGGATCGTTACACCTGGCTGGTTCCACGCAGTGATAGCGCCGGTCTTGACGTTGAGACGCATGATGGCATTGAAGCCCGCAGGTGTTGGGCCGCTGAGAATGGGCGGCTCGATGCGTGGCTCAAAGATGGCCATGTAGCCGATTTCATAGTCCTTGTTCATGTCGTGCTCAGCGACCCGCGGCATGTCGCCGCCTGGTCCCAGAATGGTTTCCTGCCACGTCTTGCTATCGCCAGCGAGATCGAAGGTCCAGCGCGCGAGCCGGCCGTTGGCCTTGCTCGGATCATAGGCATAGCCGCCGGAGCCCATGACGAACGGAAACATGTTCATGTCTGCTACGCAAAGGTCGAGATGCACAAGGTTGCCTTCGGTGAAAGCATTCATGATGTGGTACGCGAAGCAGGCCGGACCTTCAAACCACCGTAGCTCACTGACATTACCATTGCGCGGCATGATGCCAACGCAAGTCGGCTTCGTGTGATCCCACGCCCAGTGCGGGGCGCCGGTCTTCAGGCGTTCAATGCTGGAGGTAGTGGGGAACACGGGGAAGATCGCGTGTTTTTCGGTGATGGCAAAATCGTGCATCATCGAGACATACGGAACCTTGAAGAATTGTTCGCTCTTCAGGTTGCCGTTTTTGTCGGCGATGCCATAGGAAACATCGGTGGTGCACAGACCGGCTGCTTCATAGCCGAAGAAATAGAGATCGCCAGTGACGGGGTCGGGACGCGTATGGGCTGTCATCGTTTCGGATTTCAGCTTGCCAGCGAAGTTGAACTTGCCGAGCGTCTCCAATGTGAACGGGTCGAGTTCCATTGCGACGTTGTCTTCCTTCAATGCCAGCAATTTGCCGGCGTAAAAGATAGGCGTCGTGTTGTAGACGCCGCGGTCCTTGCCCTGTACCAGTGCATCATCGGTAAACGGGTTACGGTAGGCGCCGTAAAGTGAACGGCGCGCTGCGCGGTCATT
>JAZKEH010000537.1:0-3673 GCA_040387155.1 Pseudomonadota bacterium
GTGTTGTCGCTGTACATTCGCGTGTTTGGTCGCGTGAATCCGCTGAAGCATATGACCGCCATGTTGCCGGCTATGCTGATGGCGTTTTCTTCGGCTTCTTCCAATGCAACGCTCCCACTGAACATCGAATGCCTGCGCAACAATGCCGGCGTGTCCGATCGCGTCACCAACTTCGTGTTGCCGCTTGGCGCTACGTTGAACATGGATGGCACGGCACTCTACGAATGTGTGGCAGCCCTGTTTCTCGCGCAGGCTTATGGACTGGATCTCAGTCTGGCTACCCAGGTAACCGTAATCGCATTGGCGCTGATCACTTCGTTCGGCATGGCCGGAATTCCATCCGCAAGTCTGGTGGCAATCACGGTAATTCTGAGCGCGATCGGTTTGCCGCTAGAAGCAGTGGGCTTGCTGCTGGTGACAGACCGCATCCTCGACATGATGCGCACGACGGTGAATGTCTATTCCGATACTTGCGGCGCCGTTATTGTGGCGCGCAGTGAGGGTGAAGATCTGGTGCGCATCAAGTAGCGCACCAGCAATTGGCGGTCAGGCGGAAGGCAGCGCCTGCATCGTTCTGACCCAGCCGTCGACTGCCTTGTCGCCGCTGTGTGAAAACGCCCGCGCCAAATGTTGCATCTGGCTTTGCGTCAGCTGGGCTTCCAGCTTGGCGCCCGGCTTGCTCAGCTTCAGCTGCTTCACGCGACGGTCGTGACTGGCGGTTTCCACTTCGATCAAGCCCAGCTCGGTCAATTTGCGCAGCGGGGCATTCAACGCCTGTTTGCTGACACCCAGAATCTGCAACAACTCATTGATATTGAGGCGCGGATTACGACCCACGAAATACAAAATGCGGTGATGGACACGGCCAAGGCCTTTTTCGAGCAGGATCTGATCAGGCACAGCCGTAAACGAACGGTAGGCAAAATAAAACAATTCAATGGCCTGCTGCAGACGCGGGTCCTGTAATTGGTCAACCATATTGACGGATATTCCCTGGAGCGACTAGACTATTTAGGTAAAGGTTGTTGACCTAAAACGAGAGCGCTTCCGTGAACCCCTATCTGCCCACTTTGTCGCAACGCATTCCACAACTGCACGCTTCACCAATTCGGGAAATTCTAGCAGTTATCAACCGGCCGGGAATGATTTCCTTTGCTGGTGGATTGCCGTCGCCCGCCAGCTTTCCGGAGCTCGACCTGCAGCAGATTCCAAAGGAGTTACTGCAGTACGGTGCCAGCGAAGGCGAGCCTGCACTGCGTGAACAGATCTGCACCGACATGCGCAAGCTGGGTTTGCTCTGCGACCCTTCCCAGGTCCTGGTGCTGTCTGGGTCGCAACAGGGCATCGATCTGGTTGCCAAGCTGATGATTGATCAGGGCACGACAGTCGCGCTGGAGAATCCGACCTATCTGGCGGCCCTCCAGGTATTCCGCTTTTTTGGTGCGCGCTTTACGTCGCTTGACCGCGATCAGCCAGCACTGGCGCTTGCTCAAGCCAGGCAACCGTCACTCTGCTACACGATCCCTACTTTCCAGAACCCAACGGGCTACTGCTACACACAGCAGCAACGCGAAGCCTTGGCCGACGCGTGTCAGCAGTACGGCACTGTCCTGTTTGAGGATGATCCGTATCGCGATCTGGTTTACGACGACTGTGCCCGCCAACCTGTCTGCGCGTTGATGCAAACGGGCAGCTGGATTTATCAGGGGTCATTCTCGAAAACACTCGCGCCCGGATTACGTCTTGGCTTTCTGGTGGCTTCACCGGACTTGATGCCGTACCTGATTCGCCTGAAGCAGGCAGCCGACTTGCACAGCAATCGTCTGAGTCAGTATCTGGTATCGCAAGCCCTGCAAAGCTCATTGCGCAGTGCACGCATCAACCAGCTGCAATCCAGCTATCGCCACAAACGCGATGCTTTCAACACAGCGCTGCTACACCACCTGTCAGCGCATGCTAAATGGGAAATACCCAAAGGCGGATTGTTCTTCTGGCTGAAATTACGACAACCCGTGGATACGCAGGAACTGCTGCAGCGCGCCATCGCCAAGGGCGTGGCATTCATGCCGGGTGAACCGTTTTTCCTTGCACCACAGGAGAACGTCAGCTACTTACGACTGAATTTCAGTCATGCAAGCGAGGAGGCGATGGACAAAGGGTTGGCGATACTGCGAGATGAAATAACGCTTACACATTCCCGTACTGCTCGGCATTGGCGAGCCAGCGCTTGATCAGTGGCTCCACCAGCGCGGGCTGCTGCGCGCGAATCTTCTCGGCCCACACTTTCACCTTGGGTTGCAGGTAGGCATCGCGCGTCAGGTCTGCAATGCGGAAGGCCATCAAGCCAGTCTGGCGTGTGCCGAGAATTTCGCCTGGCCCGCGAATTTCCAGATCCTTCTCAGCAATATAAAAACCGTCGTTGCTTTCACGCATGATGCCGAGTCGCATCTTGCCTGTCTCCGACAGCGGGTGCTGGTAGAGCAACAGACAATGACTTTCCTGCGAGCCGCGACCGACACGACCTCGCAACTGATGCAATTGCGCCAGCCCGAGCCGCTCCGGGTTTTCGATAATCATCAAGCTCGCGTTCGGCACGTCCACGCCCACTTCAATAACAGTGGTGGCGACCAGCAACTGCAGCGCACCGCTTTTGAAAGCCGCCATGATGTCGGCTTTCTCCTTCGGCTTCATGCGACCATGAATCAGGCCAATGCGTACACCAGACAACGCTTCCTGCAATGCAGTGAAGGTTGCTTCCGCCGCCTGACACTGCAAGGTTTCCGATTCTTCAATCAGTGTGCACACCCAATAAGCTTGTCGTCCTTCGGCACAGGCAGCGCTGATACGAGCCACTACCTCGCTACGACGTTGCGCCGAAATCAACACGGTGTTCACCGGTGTGCGACCGGGCGGCAGCTCATCAATCACAGAGCAATCAAGGTCGGCATAGGCGCTCATTGTTAGCGTGCGCGGAATCGGCGTGGCCGTCATGATCAGCTGATGTGGCCAGATGCCGGCCTTGAAACCTTTTTCGCGTAGCGTCAGTCGTTGATGCACCCCGAAGCGATGCTGCTCATCGATAATGACAAAGCCGAGTTTGTGAAACTCCACTTCTTCCTGGAACAGCGCATGGGTTCCCACCATCAGTTGAATCTCGCCACTGGCCAGATCCTGCAAGACTTCCTGGCGCTTCTTGCCCTTGATCTTGCCGCTCAGGAAGCCGAGCTTCACACCGAGCGGCGCCAGCCATTGATCAAGATTGAGGAAATGCTGTTCGGCGAGAATTTCTGTGGGCGCCATCAACGCTGCCTGATAACCATTCTCCACGGCTTGCAACGCCGCCAGCACGGCCACCAATGTTTTGCCAGAACCCACATCGCCTTGCACTAATCGCAGCATAGGCAGTGATCTGGCAAGATCCTGCGAAATTTCGAGCCCTACATGCTGTTGTGCGTTTGTCAGCCTGAACGGCAGCGCCTGCAGCAAACGCTTCTGCAAATGACCTTTGCTCTGCAGCGCTGGCGCCATCTGCGCCTGCGCCTCATCGCGCAGCCGACGCAAGCTCAGGTAACTCGCCAGCAGTTCTTCGAACACCAAACGTACCTGCGCCGGATGCTGCCCGTGCTCAAGATGTTGCAAGCTGATATCCGGCGGTGGCTGATGCAACAGTCGC
>JAZKEH010000538.1:0-2302 GCA_040387155.1 Pseudomonadota bacterium
CTATTCACTGGAACAGGTCAGCGCGCGTATTGCCCAAGGACCCTATACCTTGCAGCTAGAGGGCTGCGAGTCGCTAGCGGGGCAACTGGGAAGCGACATCATCACCTATCAATATTGCCCCGTAATCCGCAAACCTGGCTTGTAGCGTGCCTGATAGGCACACCTCTTGCATTCAAGGGAACAGACAACCCGGATTTCCATCATGGTCAATGCAACCGCCAACATCGCAACGCTGATCCAGCAGGCCAAGCCTGAAGTGGTCACGGCCATCCGTGCGGCCAGCGACAAGACCGGCGTCGACTTTGCCTACCTGCTGCAAAACGCCGCTACTGAAAGCAGCTTCAATCCAACCGCTGGCAACACCGGCTCCAGTGCACGCGGCCTCTATCAATTCATCGACAGCACCTGGCTGGAGACGGTTGATCGTCATGGCGCAGAACATGGTTTGGGTGCGGCTGCCGACGCGATAACGCGCGACAGCAATGGCAAGCCAGTGGTCACAAATCCGGCAATTCGCCGGCAAATACTGGCTTTGCGCGACAATCCCGAGGTTGCCTCACTGATGGCAGCCGAGTTCACCAAGGATAATCAGGCCACGCTGGAAAACACGCTGGGCCGTTCAGTGGGCAACACCGAACTCTACATGGCGCATTTCCTCGGCGCCTCCGGCGCCGGCAAGTTTCTCAGCAAGCTGGATGCGGCTCCGCAGGCACGGGCAGACACGTTGCTACCGCATGCCGCCCAAGCCAATCAGGCGGTGTTCTACAAGGGTGGCAGGGCACTGAGCGTCGATCAGATTTACGACCGTTTTGCCGACAGGTTTGCGGACAGTGACCCGGCATTGGCTGTGGCCAACAGCATTGCCGATGCGGCAATAATTGCCGCTCCGGTGCCAGAGCTTGCCGCTATCAGCACTGCAATAGCGCCAGTGGCCATGGACTCCCATGTAGTGTTTGCAATGCCGGTGGGTTTGCCACAGAGCTATCTGTCTGTGAGCAATTTTTCGCACGACAACTCCTCCTACAACAATACTCCGCTCAGCAATCTGCCGGAGTTTGCATTGGAGATTCTGCAGTCGTTGAGTTTGCCGGGGGCGTTGACAGCGGTATCGACGCGAGGTTGGAAGGTTTAGCAGGGTTGGGACAAAGAGGTGTGCTTGTTGGGTCCCGTGCGCAGGTTACTGCGCACGGGCTTTTTTTTGCGTACCGGGAACGCGCTTACTCCATCGAGACGTCGCGCATCTGGTCACTCATGCCATCTTCCCAGGTGCTCCAGCCCGAATTCAGGCCATAGGGCGCGCGTTGCAGAATGGCTTCGATCTCGTGAATCTTGCCATCCTGTACTTTGAACAACTCGGCCAGCTGCCAGGTCCAGGGTTGTACCGGGCCCGCAGTGACCTTGCGGCCATCCGGTGTTTCAAAGTTGCGGGTCTCGCCACCGGGATGATCGAAAAACGCAAACGAGAATACGATGCCGCGCTCTTCATCGACGGCGACGAAACGACGGTCGCGGATGCGATGCACGAAGTGGATCAGACCAGACTGGAACTGCTCCATGCAGCTCCACTGGCCGGAATAGCCGGTCGCCGTTTTCGGATCGGGACGTTTTTCGCCGGCTGGTGTTGGTGCATTGGTGGAGCGGCCGCCGTTTTCGAGACGATCGCAGTCATCAGCAAAGGGATATTCACCGCGGCCATCGTTCTGCTGCATGCCGCTGAAGTACATGTTGGAAACCTTGATCAGGTCTTCGCGTGACATGCGCTCGGCTTGCGGGACAGTAGCCAGCAAACCGGGGCGCACAGTCATGGCTTCCACATTCTTCGCCGAATTCTCATTGCGCACCACGATTTGCTCGATCTGCGTGATGGTTTGGTTTTCCACTTTCAAGCGCACGGCAATCAATGCGGGTGTGCTCTGCGCCGGATCGCGATGGTCTTCCATGATGGTGCCGAGAAAGGCGACCTGGCCGGCTTTAACGTCGGTGGTGAACAGACGGTATTTGCCCTTGGCCTTCATCGTGTTCCACAGGCCGTCGCCGATGACGAGGCGCTGACCGTCTTCGGTGAACTTGACGTCAGCTGCCAACGGCAAAGCCTTTGGATTGTTGTCGATCACGGCGTCGAAGTACCGGTCGACGAAGCCTTCGAGACAGGCACGATCACAAGCATCGGCAGCCAAGGCAGCCGAACTTGCTTGCAGCGCCAGACCGAGCGCAGCCAGTTTGAACAGGGATTGCAATTTCATTGGTGGTTCCTCTTGTTGTTATGGTTCAATGATGGGCCAGCGCCGCTGATTATCCGGCT
>JAZKEH010000539.1:0-2286 GCA_040387155.1 Pseudomonadota bacterium
ACGCACCCAGGGCCGCTTGCAGCGGACCGGAGGGTAATTCGAACACCTCTCCCTGCACGTTCAATTCCATGATGTCCTGATCCATTTCAGTCAGGTGCTTCATCTGCTTGTAGATGGAATCGATACAGTCCTGCGACACCTCGAAGTTCTGGAACACCGGCAGACCACTCGTACACTTGGTGGCAAAGAACAGCGGCGGACCGGAACCCGCGTTGAGGTTCTTGCCGAAGTTTGGCGCCTGGATGATCGTGCGGAATGACTGCAGCATGGGATAGTTCTGCAGTTCGGCTACCAATGATGTTTCGCCATGCGAGATGTAGGCATCAAAGGTCCAGCCAGTGCTGAGAATGTCGCCCTGCAGGCCAGCAAGCACCTGGAACTCTTTGTCGCTGTTGACGTTGCGGCGGGTGCCGGCGAAGTCGATGAAGCCCATTTCCAGTGGCCAGGCGGCTGCCGGGTTTGGGCGCGAATCGAGCAGCGCGTTCAACTGGGCTGGCAACGCACGGCCGTCACGCGGGATGGTGGCATTCCACTGCGACAACGCAGGTGAGAAGGCCGCGTTGGTCACCACGGTAGAGTTGGTGAAGTTCGACTGCATGTAAGCCGACAGACTGTCGCTGAAGTCGTAGTTCGCGCGGGCGAACATCGAGTAGCGGGTAAGCGGGGTGGAGAATGCCGCTTCCAGGTTGTTGGAGTTGAGTGCGCCAGCGCCTGCCACGCCCTTGATGATCTTGAACTCATCGTTCAGCGGACCGGTGTATCTGACGGCGCCGGATGCCGGAGTGTTCAGGAACAACGTGGCTTTGTCGGGGTTGACGAAGAAGGAGTCAGCACCCGGTGCAAACGGAGCAGTGCCGAAAATGCTGGCAATCGCGGCAGCACTGGGCGCACTGGTAGCGCCCGCAGGTTTGTAGGAGGCGAAGCGCAGACTGGAAACGCCAGACGGTGTGCCCGGATCGCGGAAACCATCCAGATAGAAATCGCGATCCACGTTGCGGATTTCCTGTCGTTCTGCCCCTTCGAGCCCCAGCATTACGTTGCCGTTGCCAAAGCTGGCGCCCATCAACGAGCTGATGCGGGTTTCGCCGCCGCCGCCTTGTTCAGTGCCGCTGCCCTGCACGCTGAAATTGAAACCTTCAAAATCCTTTTTCAGTTTGAAGTTGGTGACACCGCCCATCGCGTCGGCACCGTAGGTGGCGGATGCACCACCGCTGATGACTTCAACGCTTTCAACCGCAGCGGAAGGAATCGTGTTGACGTTGACCACCAACAGCGCATTGGCTGGCTGTGCGCGGCGGCCATCGATCAATACGAGGTTGCGGTTGGAACCGAGACCGCGCAAGTTGAGCGTGGCGATGCCGGGCGTGTTGTAGGCCAGCGACTGGATGTCACCGGCACTGAACTGCGTTTGCGATGGCACGAATTGCGGCAGCTGGTTCAGTGCGCTTTCGATACCGACGTTACTGACCTGGTTCAACGATTCAGCGTTGACCGTCACTATGGGGCTGGAAGCATCATAGTCTCGCCTGACGATACGGGAACCGGTGACTGTGATTTCTTCGAGTTCCTCTTCCTGCGCAAAACCTGGCGTAGCTACCAACACCGGTAGTGACAGGCCGAGCGCAAAAGCAATGGAAGTTCGAAGGGGGTGGGGTTTTAGCGGGTGGGGTTTGAACGAATGGAACAGGACATTTTTTTTCTTGTTCATACATCTTCTCCGTATATTTTTATGTTTTTTGGAAGCTTTTTTTTATGAGTCCTTCGTCTGCTGCTGCCTCATAAACACTCTATGGTGGACAGCTATCACAGCGAGGACCGGATCAATATAGAGCAGCCTTGTAGCAATTCATACACAACTGTCAGATATTCGTGCCCGATTGCCAGCGGCAGCTGCTTTATTACGTCAGTTGGTCTTTGCATAGGCAGGCTTTTATGTTTCAACGTGTTTCTCTTTCGACTGACATTCGCATCGCTGTGGCATTGCTGGCACAGGGCGCCAGGAGTTGACTCACGTGCCGACAAAGCCTGTACCTACGACGTCAGTTACAACGTCAATTACAGCGTCCCCCGCAAAGGCATTGGCAGACAGTCGCCTTGTTGCGATCAATGACCTGATGACGTCACTGTATGCAGTGACCGGCACTGATCTGCGTGGCTACAAGGAGGAGACGCTGCTGCGTCGTACCGACAAGCGCATCGAAGAACTGCACCTTGGTTCGCTCGACGCCTACCGTGACTATGTGCACCACAATCCGGCCGAACTGACGCTACTCAGACAGCAACTCT
>JAZKEH010000540.1:0-15394 GCA_040387155.1 Pseudomonadota bacterium
CCGCTGCTGCTGAAACTGATTTCGCTGGTGCGCCCACTGCCACCGCAACCGAAACTGCACACGGCGCGTGTGTCGATCCTGGTCGTGGCCCATAACGAAGCCAACCGCATTGCCAGTCGCATCGACAACCTGCTGGCGCTCGACTACCCGCGTGAATTGCTCGACATCGTCATTGCGTCCGATGGCTCCACTGATGAGACCGCTGCCATTGCCCGCCAGTACGGCAATCATGTGCAGGTGCATGAATTCACAACCCAGCGCGGCAAACCCGCTGTGCTGAATGAACTGATACCGCAGATGACGGGCGATGTTGTCGTCCTGGCGGATGTGCGTCAGCGCATCGACCGCAGCGCAGTGCGGGTGTTGGTGGCCAATTTTTCCGATTCGCTGGTCGGCGCCGTCAGTGGCGAACTGATGCTGCACGAAGGCAACACACCGTCGGAAGTGGGCCAGGGCGTTGGCTTCTACTGGCGCTATGAAAAATTCATTCGCCTGCAGGAAAGCCGCATCGATTCGACCATCGGCACCACGGGCGCCTTCTATGCGCTACGGAAGGAACTGTTCCGGCCGATCCCGCCGTCGACCATTCTTGACGATGTATTGATTCCAATGCAGATCACCCGCCAGGGCTACCGCGTGTTGTTCGACCCCGATGCCCGTGCGCATGATCGTGTTGCCAAGACCAGCGACGCTGAATTCACCCGCAAGGTCAGGACCATTGCCGGCAACTTCCAACTGATGTTCCGTGAAGGCTGGCTGTTGAATCCGCGCGCCAATCGCCTGTGGTTCCAGACGCTGTCGCACAAGTTCTGTCGCTTGTTCGGCCCGCTGTGGCTGGTCATCGCCTTCATCAGCAACCTGTTTCTGCTGGAATCGGCGCTCTACCGTGAACTGCTGTTATTGCAGGTGCTGTTCTACGCTGCCGCGCTGACAGGCCATGCCAGCACGCGCACAGGTCGTTTGCCCGGCGTCAACATCGCCTACGCCTTTGTATTGCTGAACTGGGCCACCGTGCTTGGCTTCCTGCGCTTCATGCGCGGCAAGCAGGCTGTGACCTGGCAGAAAGCACAGAGTTGAGTAGCCGCTGCCGACCATTGGTCGCCGCATCCACCGCAATTGAAACCGCATTTCCCTTTACCCGCAGGAGCCTCGTCATGAGCCAACTCGAAGAACTCACCCAGGTAGAAAGCACACCCGCGCAAGGTGTCCAACAGGAACAACGCCCGTGGGGCAGCTGGAAGATTCTCGATGAAGGCCCCGGCTACAAGATCAAGTTGATCGAAGTATCGCCATCGCATCGGCTCAGTCTGCAGTACCACCATTTCCGTACTGAACACTGGGTCGTGCTGTCTGGCCGTGCCCGCATCGTTATCGGCGACAAGTATCAGGATCTCGACATGTTGCAGAGCGTCATCATCCCGGAGGGTGTGGTTCACCGGATTGAAAATCCGTTCAAGGAACCATTGCAAATCGTGGAAGTACAACGCGGCGAGCGTTTGCTCGAGGAGGACATTGTCCGCCTCGACGACGACTACGACCGTGCAGATCGTATAGCGCGCGCGTACCGCGCGCCAATCACTGAAGGAGAAACTGCATGAGATATCTGGTCACCGGTGGTGGTGGTTTTATCGGCTCGCATCTGGCTGCACGTCTGGCAGCGGATCCAAACAACGAAGTGGTTGTGCTCGACAATTTTTCGACAGGCAACCGTTCCAACCTGAACGGCATCAAGGTAACGCTGATTGAAGGCGACATCCGCGATCGCACCGTTGTTGAGCGCGCCGTACAGGGAGTCGACACCGTATTTCATCAAGCCGCACTGTGCTCCGTTGCCCGCTCCATGGAAGATCCGCTGACCACGCACGACGTCAACATCACCGGCATGCTGGTAGTGCTGGAAGCCTGTCGCCAGGCGAAAGTCCGCCGCTTCGTCTTCGCCTCGTCATCATCGGTGTATGGCGATTCAGAAGTGCTGCCGAAACACGAGAAGCTGCAGACGGCACCGATGTCGCCCTATGCAGTGTCCAAACTGACCGGCGAACACTATTGCCAGCTGTACTCGACTTCCTTCGGCATGGAGACGGTGGCCCTGCGCTACTTCAATGTCTTTGGACCCCGTCAGTATCCGAACTCGGAATATGCTGCGGTGATTCCGCGCTTTGTCAGCGCCATCAAGCACGGCAGGATTCCGGAAATCTACGGCGATGGCTCGCAAACGCGTGACTTCACCTATGTCGAGGACATCGTGCAGGCCAACATCGCAGCCAGCACCAGCAAGGACGCCGCCGGCCAGATCATGAACATCGCCTGTGGCAACCGCTGGAGCCTGCTGGATCTGCTGGGCCACCTCAAGACGCTGATGAAGGCGGAGTTCTCGCCGATCCTGCATCCCTGGCGCGTGGGGGATGTGCGCCACTCGCAGGCATCCATTGAGAAGGCCCGTACGCTGATGAATTTTTCTCCCGGTGTTAATTTTGACGACGGACTGCGTGAGACCGTTGCCTGGTATCAGCAGACTGCGTGATGACATCTACCTCGACGCCGAAGCCTATTCCCTTGGTCAGCGCACTGATCGACAAAAGCAGATTGGCCTGGGTGCGCCTGCGGGCGCAGCTGCATCCGCGTGAACTGCTGGACGAGCCGTTCATCTCCACGATGCGCGGCATGGTCTTGCTGTTTCTCAGCTCACTGCCGTTTTTGCCACTGAAGCGACGGTTGGCCTGGCTGGCTGCCGCGTCGCGTCGTTTCGAAACGGAAGGAATGCTGGAAGCGACCCAGGGCCAGTTGCAACCGTGGCTGGACCAGGACAAGGCCGAGGTGTGGCGCCGGCAGCAAATAGGCTGGAACCGCTATCTGTACGGATTCGGCATCAAGGATCAGCGCGCGCTGACTACCAGCCTGCTACTGAAAGAGCCCGGCGCCAACGGCGAAAAAGGCGTGCTGTACTGTTCGTTTGAATTCAACTGGATGAAGTTGATTGCCCATCACGATGCCCGTCGTGTCCTGCAGGATTACCTGTTGGTTGGCGCATCGTCGTGGTCGCCAAGTGATCCCGCCGTGCTGGCCAACCTGTGTGGTCTGTCGGACGATCCGCTGTTCATCGGTATTTCCCACGAAAGCGACATTGCGCAGTACCAGTTGTTTGCACCCGATATCCAACCCCTGCCGCTGCTCGCCTGCGACTGGGTCGATCCGAATGACTTCAAGCCGCTGCCGCACGAGCAACGTACGATCGACATCCTGATGGTGTCGCACTTTGCGTCGTGGAAGCGTCACTGGTTGTTGTTTGAAGCCTTGCGCGACATGTCGCCGGACCTGAAAGTGACGTTGATAGGCCGCTATCCGCCGGGCCGCAATGAAAAGCTGTTGCTGGAAGAAATACGGGCATTCGGGGTCAAGCAGGACATCACCATCCTGACCCATCTTGAGATCGGTGAAGTAAACCGCTATCAGTGCAACGCAAAAATATCGTTGGCGCTCAGCAAGCGCGAAGGCTCCTGCGTATCGGTGACGGAATCGATGTTTGCCAACACACCGGTGGCGATGATGGACGATGCGCACATTGGTGCGCGTGCCCACATCAACACCAGCACCGGCCGTCTGGTGCCGCGCAACAACATGGCGCGCGTGCTGTCAGACATGATTGAACTGTCGGGTACCTACAACCCGCGTGAATGGGCCATGCAGAACATTGCGGCGCGTACCTCGTCGCAGAAGCTCAACAATATCCTCAAGCATTACAGCGAAAAGAACGGCAAACCCTGGACGCGCGATATAGCACCGTTGTGCTGGCGCTATGTGCCGCGCTATCTGGACAGCGCTGACAAGCTGCGGCTGCGTCCAGGACTCGAATACCTGCGCACACACCACGGCATAACGCTGCAGGAATTTGTCTCGGAGAAGCATGCCAGCACCAGCAAGGTGGTGAGCATCAAGTCAAAGGTCGAAATGCCCGCTGCGGCCGGTCAGGCCACAGGGCGACGTTCACCGTAGTGCCCACGCCAGGTCGTGTGTCGATGCTGAAGTCGTCGGCGATACGGCTGACGGCCGGCAGGCCACAGCCATTGCTGCCGGAAGTTGAATAGCCGCACAGCAGGGCCCGCTCCAGATTGG
Source organism: Pseudomonadota bacterium (assembly GCA_040387155.1). Taxonomy (GTDB): domain Bacteria; phylum Pseudomonadota; class Gammaproteobacteria; order Pseudomonadales; family Pseudohongiellaceae; genus CAILUG01. Next base: position 4,114 of record JAZKEH010000540.1, read on the forward strand.
CAATACCAGGACCCTGATCGCTGGCAACAATGACAAGGCCGCTGGTGCGGCCTCGCTTGCGGATTTCGAGACTGATCTGACCCACCTTCGCATACATGACGATGTTGCGGGCCAGTTCGGAAATGATGATGGTGACCAGGAAGAGGCGTGGTTCAGGAAAGCCCAGGCGGGTGGCCAGTTCCCTGCCATGGCCACGCGCTCTGGTAATTACAGCATCGCCGTCATCCGTCGATATCAGGAAGCTGGCGATGTCGTTGTTCATGACCGCGTTCTCAAGAACTGCTGCTCATGAACCGTCTCTCATCAATTGCTTTGTGAACTGCTTCGGTAAGATAGTTGCTCAAAGTGTATCCGTTCTCATCATTGCATTCTTGATTGAACCGCTGGTGGAGTAGAACGCGGTGTCGGCACGCAGTGGATATACCGGAGCAATAGTGCTCGTGTAGAACACTACACCATTTTTGGCGTAGCTGACCTTGCCATTTTCAACCGCAATGCGGAACACATCGCCGGCAACGAAGCTGTTGTCGCCACGATAGGCGCCGGCTTCACGCACTTCAGCCACGCCGTTCTGCAAACGCAGACCGTAGCGGATGTCGGCATCGTTGGTGGTGCTGTTGATACCGGTCAGGCCAATGGCACGCAACTTGTTTTCAACCGTGCCGGTGAATTCAAGATAGCCATTGCCAGCATTGATCTGCGCCGTCGAGACTGCACCGGCATCAGCACAGCCGTCACAGCCAGCGGTCTTGCTCAGGATTCCACCGATCACACTGAGGTTGGTGACATAGGTCCAGGCCACTGGTGCGGCAGTGCCGGCGGTGACTACGGGGCTCGTTGTTACAGGAGTTGTTGTGGTTCCAGTCGGCGCAGCTGGTACCGAAGCAAAATACGCGGCTACCTGGGCAGCAGTGCCACTGCGGCTGTAGATGCGCACTTCGTCCAGCAGACCCGGCAGGTATTGGGTTGCGGTGCCAGGGTAACGGCCAAAGCTCAGGGCCTGGGTCGTCGTCGTCGGACCGGCGACACCATTCCAGTTCTGGTGTTTGGCTGGTTTGCCATCGACATAGAGCGTGCCGCCAGTGGCATCGACCGTGAAGACCACATGGTGCCAGCGGTCATCGTTAACGCCGGCGACGCTCATCGGGCAAGCGGTGCCATCGGAAACATTGTTGGACGCATCACGGAAGTACCAGGCGCACAGCGAGCCGTTGTTGAGGAATACCTGATAGCCATTGCGTGAATCAGGCAGGTACTTGTTGACGAGGGCATGGTTGCCGGTAGCGCCGGTTTTCACCCACAGCGAGACCGTCAGCGGATAGCTGTTCAGTGCTGGTACGTGCGGCACTTCGACATAGTCATTGACGCCATCCAGCGTCAGCGCGTTGCCAACAGGACCGAAGTTCGGCGTGGTGGCATCGCCATAAACAGTACCCTGCCAGCCGTTGTTGCTGGTATCGACTGCAACAGCGGGAGTATCAAGACCCCACTGACCCAGCATCGTCGGCAGGCCGGCGATGACAGCCGTGATGATCGTGCTCTTGCTGCTGACAAAGGAAGTGTCGGCGCGCAACAAACCAGGGGCAGTCTGTGTGCTGTTGTGGAACACAACGCCATTTTTCGCATAGGCGACCTTGCCGTTGTTGACGCTGATGCGGAACACATCATTGGCTTTGAACGAGATATCCGAACGGTAGACGCCGTTCTCGCGCACTTCCAGCGCCGAGCCCTGCAGACGCAGACCGAAGTCGATGTCGTTGGAGCTTACGTCGTTGTTGGCATCGCTCAGACCTACGAAGCGCAGACCGCTTTCAACAGTGGCTTTGAATTCAAGATAACCGGATTTGCCGATCTGCTGGTCGGACGCGGCGCCGGCATCGGCACAACCATCACAGCCACCGGTTTTCTGGATTGAACCGGCGGTGTTCGCGCTGGTATTGACCATGTTGGTCCACGCAACCGGCACGGCACTGGCGACCATGCCAGGCGCTACCACGGGTTGCGATGCAGTGATGAGGACATAGTCGGCCGAGGTGGCCACGTTGCCGGCTGCATCACGCGAGATAACACGGTAGTGATAAGTGGTTGAAGGACTGAGACCGTTGACGCTGACAGCAGCGCTCGAGGTCAGCGTTGGATTGAAGCCGGTGCTGGCGCCGTAGCTGCTGGTGGTGCCGTACTCAATGTTGTTCTGCGCTGGCTCACTGGTAGCGATGTTGATCTGTGCTTCGCTGATCAGCGGGCTGGCAACAACTTCCTTGATCACCGGTGGGGTAATGTCAGTGGATGGTGTGGTGGTTGGCGTCGTTGAGATTGGCGCCGGGGCCGGGGTTGGCGTAGTCGGAGTGGTTGGTGTAGTCGGCGTTGTGGTGGCCGGCGCACCGCCGGTCAGCAGATGGCCTGGCACCTTGACGATGAACGTATCCAGACGTGAACCGCCCAGGTTGCTGGTCCAGATGAAATACTGGCCGGTGATGTCGAGGTTGCCCTTCGGCGAGTTGTCGTAGTCACCACCGCTGCGGCTGTCGAGGCTGCTCATGACAGGCGCAACCACGAGCACATCTTTCGAACCGTCCAGACGGAAGCAGATGATCTCGTTGGCTTCAGCCGAGTTGCGACGGTTGGCGCTGCTGCCGCAGGCATATTGCTGCGAAGGTGCGGTGCCGGGTTTGGAATTGGTATGGGTGACATGCGACGGCATGAACGCATTCCACTCATTGTTTGAGTACACGACCGTGCCGCTGAGCGTCGGTTTGGTGAAGTCCCAGACTTTGTTGGTGTTGGAGGTAGAGGCCCAGTTGTCGGATGCAACCATGTAGCCATGGCCCATGTCGCTGTGGCCACCGGCGCCCTGGCCATCAGTGATCAGGCGTTCGGAATCATCGGCCAGTTTGATGACGCGGTTGTCTTCACCCTGCAAGCCATCGACGTTTTCCTTGATGACGAGCCAATCGCCGCTGCGGTCGAGCTGGCATTCGTCGTAGTCGCCTTTCTTGGGGAACCAGTGGAAGCGCTGGGTATCGGTTTCGTAGGCCATGCAGCCGAGCATGGCGTAGGTGCTGGAGCTACGGACGGTAGCGGAATGCACGCGGTCGTTGTCGCTGGAATGGATCTGGTGCAGCACATGGCCGGCACCCAGTTTGGTGGTGACATCGAAGATGGTTTCGAACTGCTTCGACATTACGTCGTAGCGATAGATGCTGGCGCCATTGTTCAGATAGATCTTGGTCGGCATCGTGGCGCTGAAGTACCAGCCTTCGCCGCTGCCCCAGCCGTACGGGCTGTTGCTGTCGAAGACGGGGCCGAGATTGGTGACGACGTCGGTCAGCTTGTTGTACTGCAACAGGGTCAGGCCGGCACCGCCGCGGGTTTTGTCGAGGCCGACCATGATCAGCATGGTGTCCTGACCGACGTGATTGTTGATGTTGCGCCAGTAGGCGTAACCGACTGCATTGACGCAGTCCTTGCCGCCACAGTCAGTGGCATTGGTCAGACGAACGGCGGTGGTGTTGTACGGTGCAGGAAAAGTGAATTTGCCACGCTGCGGCACGTTGTTCGCCACGTCGGTGGCGGAGAATACGGGTTCAAGCGCGGTAGTGAGGTTCAGCGGCTGTTCGAGGAAGCCGCCGAGAATCTGGGTCTGGGCGTGGGCGTAGGCCGGCACCAGTACGGGGGTTGCAAGGGCGCCCAGGATGGCGATGTGTTGAACTTGCTTGGTGAGGCTGCCAACGAGTTTGGCGGTGAGTTTACGGGCGAAGGTCTGAAGAAGCGCGGAACGGTTGCTGCAAAATGCTGTCAGAGACATTGCGGTTACCCTCGTAGGTATTAACCTGATTTTTTCCCCGGGGTTGACCTTAAAAAGGCAGTGGTAAACACCCGGGATTGGCAGGCTTTATACCGGACGGTTGCAACACCATGATGACAATCTTGTAACACAGCCGTAAAAAGAAGGCATTATGTGACGGCAAACGCGGAAAGGTCCTGCGAGCGCTGTGGGCTTTTGTGACCGTTATCACGTAAATACTCGCCACTATTGTTTTTTTTGGGTGCTGGCGGTCTTGTCAGGCGGCCGAAATCACAGCGAAACCCCCGGCCAGGCATCCGGTAGAGACCTGGTAGAACCCTTGCCAGATACCTAATAGCCCAGTCAGGTTTTTTCCTGGGGCTTTTAAGGTGAAGGCCCTATGGGGGTGAGGTATTGACCCTAGTAGCTTGCGGGTACGCACTGTGGCTCAAAAGGTTTCCCCTTGCCGAGGAACTTGCCTGCTTTCTGAAGGGGGCAGTTACCTTATCCAGGGACGGGGGCTGGCTCACAGTTGTTCAGGTCTTCACCGGCTGGAATGGCGGTGACTACAAATAAAAATCGGGATTTAAGAAGACGAGGGTTACACATGAAAGACGACAGAGACGGACGCAAACCGATCGCCAACGGGAAGTTGAAACGTGGCGCGGCGCGTCTCCAATACGGAGCCGACACCGATTTGTCGACTCCACCGGTCGACGAAGCCTACCTGGAAGTACTGCGCGAGCTGGTTGCCCATTTGCGCCAGAAGCGCACCGAACTGCGTGAAGAGTGGGCCCGTCGCATCATGCAAGCCCGTCTGCTGAAGGCCATGACCGAAGACGAAATTCTGGCGGAGTGTTCGGCCGTATACGACAACTACCTCGGCACCCTGGAAACCGGTTCGCTCGAAGCCCTCGAAGCCTATGCCCGCGACCTGTCCGAACGCATCATTCCCCGCGGTGTTGAAACCCACGAGGTCCTCGGCATCGTACTGTTGCTGAGGGACGTACTCGCCCGCTCGCTGTTCGCCAAATACGGCCAGAACGAAGGCATTCTCTTCCGCGTACTCGACGCCTACGAACCAGCCGCCAACAGAATTGCAAATACTGTGGCCGTCGGTTTCGTACAGGAACGCGAACGTGTTATCCGCCAGCAACAGGAAGCCATCCGCGAACTGTCCACGCCGGTATTGCCGGTACGTGAACGTCTGCTGATTCTGCCGATCATCGGCATCATCGATCCACAACGTGCACGCCAGCTGACAGAACAAGTGCTGCGCGGCATTCGCGTCAACCGCGCCAGAGTGGTGGTAATGGACCTCACCGGTGTGCCGTCGGTCGACGCTGCCGTTGCCAACCATCTGGTACAAACCGTAGAAGCTTCAAGGCTGGTCGGTGCGAACGTGATCGTGACTGGCTTGTCGCCGGAACTGGCACAGACCCTCGTCACCATCGGGGTTGATCTTGGCAAGATGTTCACCGTAGGCGATCTTCAGGGTGGTATCGAAGAAGCCGAAAAACTGCTGGGTTACAAAGTCGTTCCCCTCGATCCCAAAACCGACTACTAAGGTCCTACGCCGTGGAAATTCCAATTCTCAAACAAAGGGACTATCTGATCGCTTCCGTTCAGTCAGTCCTCACCGATGAAGACCTGACCAATCTTCGCGACAGGCTTGTGCAGCAGGTGGGACGTTTTCGTTCGCAGGGCGTCATTCTCGATGTCACTGGCATGGATGTGATGGACTCCTTCGCTGTGCGTACGCTGCGCGATCTGGCGCACATGATTCGCCTGCGCGGAGCCACCACGGTAATCGTCGGCATCCAGCCGGAAGTGGCATTCGCAATGATCCAGCTCGGCCTTCGTCTGAAAGATGTGCCGACAGCGCTGGACCTTGAAGAGGGATTGGCCTACCTCGATCGCAACAAGGGAAAAAGGACGCTGCCCAATCATGAATGACAACAAAGCCAAATTTGGCATTGGTTCGGGCGGGTCCGGTTCGGACAAGCCAGGGGCCCGTGCCTCACGCGAGATCCGGATTGAGACGAAGGTCTTGATCAAAGGCGTCGAAGACATTGTCGAGGCACGTCAGAAGGGCCGCGCACTGGCGCAGGAACTCGGCTTTTCGATGACCCAGTCCACGCTGGTTGCCACCGCAATCTCCGAGCTCGCCCGCAATATTGTGTTGTACGCCAAACAGGGAGAAATAATCCTGGCCAAGGTGACCAATGACACTCACCGGGGAATCATCATCACAGCCGCCGACAAGGGGCCAGGCATTGCCAATATCCAGCATGCCCTGATGAGCGGTTATTCCTCCTCGGGAGGACTCGGACTGGGTCTGCCCGGCGTACGGCAAATGGTTGATGAATTCGATATCAAAAGCCGGCCGGGGGAAGGTACTCAAGTTACTGCTTTAATGTGGCTTTAAGGGCGGCAATGACAAACAAGGTAGTTGATTGGGCAGTGAGATCGCGCACCCTTGAGGGGCAAACAGAATGTGGGGATCGGGCCGTAGTACTGGACGTATGGGGCGGTGTACTGATCGCAGTAGTGGATGGACTTGGGCACGGCAAGGAAGCAGCGAAGGCTGCCACGCTGGCGATCAAGACCATTGAAGACAACGCCACCCGTTCCTTTTCGTCGCTGTTGCAGGAGTGCCATCTCAAACTGCGCACGACGCGTGGTTGTGTCATGAGCCTCGCCTTTCTCGATGAGCGCCGCACGATGACGTGGATGGGAATTGGCAACGTGGAAGGTCGTTTGCTGCGACGTGGCGTGCAAGCGCTCGACAAGGCGGAATCGCTGTTGCTGCGCACCGGTGTGGTGGGCGGTGAAACCGATCAACTGCAAGCCTTCTACCCACGCGGGGTATCGTTGATACGCGGTGACGTGCTTGTACTGGCGACCGATGGCATCAAGGGCAGTTTTGAACGGCATGTCGATGTGATGCAACCGCCACGGGTGATTGCAGAAGATCTCATTGCCAATTACAGCAAGCTGAATGACGACGCATTGGTGTTTGTCGGTCGGTACATTGGATAGGTAGCGACAACATCATGGTCAATAAACTCAACGAATTTGCCACCCACTACCATCGCATGCTGAAGGATTACCTGCTCAACGGCAGCGAAATCCACCTGCTGGAAGCCTACGAGCTCGGCAGGCGCGCACTCGGTGACGGTCTGGGCCTGCTCGACATTACCTACGCGCACCAGACAGCGCTGCTGTCGGTGATGCAGGAGTCTGTGTCTTCACAGCCGCACGACAAACTGCTGCAGGTAAGAATTGCCAACCGCTTTCTCGACGAGACCCTGTCGCCATTCGAAGTGTCACGCCTGAGCAGCATGGACGCCAACGCCGCACTGCGCCGCTTGTACGATGTGCTGGAAGAAGAAGCCAAGCGCATCGCCCATGTGCTGCATGACGAAAGCGCGCAGATGCTGGCGATTGTGTATCTCGAACTGGCAGACATCCTGCGCATGGCGCCCGACGCCGTCGTGGATCGCGTCAATATCGTCATCGGGCATCTCGACGAAGTGCGCGAACAGATACGCCGGCTGTCACATGAATTGCGACCACTGATTCTTGATCAGCTGGGCGTGGTGCCTGCACTGAACTTCCTGGCCAGCGGCGTGATGAAACGTTCCAACCTGAACGTCACCATCAAGGGCGATACCGGTGGCAGGTTGTCGCAGGCGATAGAGGTCGTGTTGTATCGCAGTGTGCAGGAGGCCTTGAACAATGTGGTCCGGCACGCCAAGGCCAGCAAGGCAGAAATAAGGTTGTGGGTGGAAGACGAGCTCGTTCATTGCACGGTGCGCGACGATGGCATCGGCTTTGAAGTGCCCGAGGAACGAAAAAGGATGTTCAAGGGTCTCGGCCTTATCGGGATTCATGAACGCATAGCTGCTCTCCACGGAGAGTGCAAAATCAACTCCAAACCCGGTGAGGGAACGGAACTTCAGGTGGTGATACCGTTATGAGCTTTGACATGAAAAAACACATCGTACTTGCAGACGACCATTCCATGTTCCGGCAGGGACTGGCAGCGTTGCTGGAACGCGAAGGTTTCCATGTGGTCGGCCAGGCTTCCAACGGCCACGAGGCAATCCAGCTCGTGCAACAGCACAAGCCGCTATTGGCCATTCTCGATTTCGGCATGCCGCTCTTGAACGGTATCGATGCCGCGCGCGAGATCCACAAGAAGGCACCGGACACCCAGGTGTTGTTGCTGACCATGTTTGAAGACGACGCCTATGTGCTGGAAGCGCTGCGTGCGGGTATTCGCGGCTACGTGCTGAAGGCACAGGCTGCCCGCGACCTGATGAGCGCCATCAGCGAAATCCTGCGCGGTTCCATCTACCTGAGCCCCGGTATTTCCGAAGCAGTAGTAAAGGCCTACATGTCGAAAGACGAACAACCGGCCGAACTGCTGACCGATCGCGAGCGCCAGGTGCTGCAGCTGATCGCTGAAGGTCACACGACGAAGAAAACGGCTTCCTTGCTCGATTTAAGTGTAAAAACTGCAGAATCGCACCGCACCCGCATCATGCAGAAACTCGACATCCACGACACGGCTGGCCTTGTGCGCTATGCCATTCGTCGCGGCCTTATCAAGGCTTGAGACAGCCTTAGGCCCAGATCAACCGATCTGGGCTTCCACAGGGCACTTCCATGATCCGCATACTCCTTGCTGACGATCACGCGCTGTATCGTGACGGCTTGAAAATCCTGCTTGAACAACGCGAAGGCCTCGCGGTTATCGGTGAAGCCACCGACGGTGGCGAAGCCGTGCGCATGGCCGAGGAGCTGCGACCCGATGTCTGCGTGCTGGACATGAGCATGCAGGTGCTCAATGGCATCGATGCCACCCGCGAAATCCGCAAGCGTGTGCCGGACGCGAAAATCGTACTGCTGTCGATGCATGAAGAAGAGGCCTACATCCTCGCCGCCCTCAAGGTCGGCGCCAGCGGCTATGTATTCAAGACGCAAACCGACCGCGATCTCATCCACACGATTGAAATGGTGGCAAAGGGAGCGTTCTATCTCGGGCCCAATATTCCACACAGTGTCATCGACGCGTTGACCCATAACACGACACAGGTAAATGACGTGCTGACCGAGCGTGAACTGCAGGTTGTCAAACTTATTGGTGATGGCATGAGCTATCGCGAAATCGCCGGAATTCTCGGGTTAAGTCCGAAAACGGTCGAGTCGCATCGTGGCCGCATCATGCAGAAACTCAAGCTTGAGCAGACAACGCAGCTGATCTGTTATGCAGTACGTGCGCAAATCAGCAAAATAATGCCGGCCCGCTAGTTCCTGCTTGCAGGCCTGCAGTTTTCCCAGTACAAAGTCTGAACGCAGTTTGCTCAGCCATTGCTTGCGCAAATGTGCGTTTCCGCACCGACTTCCCTTCCGCACCGCCTCCCCCACGCTACACAGCTCAGGTCTTTACCTCTGCCAATCTAAGGCTTTCTCCGGGTGGCTATTAAGCAACACCCAACGCTAAGCTGAGGCCCTGTCCATGGTGAATCTCAGGGATTTTCCTGAAAGAAAAAACCCGGATGCCATAAAGCCACTGCCAGCGGCACACACAAAGAAGCCATTAGCCCCACAAAGGAGTGCAGACCCTTGAGAATAATTGTCGCCGACGACCACACCATGTTCCGCCACAGCCTGACCATGCTGTTGAAACGCGAAGGTTTCGACGTATTGGCAGAAGCCTCTGACGGTGTTGAAACAATAGCACTCGCCTTGCGCCTCAAACCCGATGCCGTTGTGCTCGACATGAACATGCCGAATTTGAATGGTGTGGAAGTGACCCGCGAACTCGCCCGCCTTGGCCTTAACATCCGCACCATCATCCTCACCATGTTTGAAGATGATGTCAGCGTACGTGAAGCACTGCGCGCCGGTGCCTGCGGCTATGTTCTGAAAACCCAGGCACCTACCGACCTCGTGCAAGCGCTGCATGAACTCGACCAGGGCCGCATCTACCTCAGCCCCGGCATCACCAACAACATGGTGGATGTCTGCCTGCGCCGCGACGAATCGAGCGACGAAGAATCGTCGGATGCTCTGACCTCACGCGAACGCCAGATCCTGCAGTTGGTTGCTGAAGGAAAAGCAACAAAAGAAATCGCGCGATTGTTGAACCTTACGGTGAAAACTGTCGAATCCCATCGTAGCCGCCTGATGCGAAAACTGGATACCGGCAACATTGCCGGCCTGGTTCGTCATGCAGTAAGACAGGGAATTATCCGGGCCTGAAGCACTTCGGTAGCGAACACTTATCCACCAACATCCACAGCTTTATACACAGAAAAAGTTTAAAAAAATTTCCTGAAAACACTGCTTCTTCAACAAGTGTTTTTCAAAAAAGTTTTCAAGCACGTCCCGCCTCCTAAGTTCACCCTGCCTACGGCAGGGTTTTTTTTGATTCATGCCCGGGTTCTGCCTGCTGTATCCAACCACGCCTGTCACCGGAAGATAGGCTGGTTAATTTTGGATACCCAAGATCACTCTTGATCTTCGCTTACCGCACCGGAGCACACATGATGAGAACCCCCCTCAAGCCACGCAAATTGCAGACGTCTACGATGCTGGCAGCCCTGCTGCTGGCCGGTTCTGCCTTCACCCAGACCGCTTCGGCTGCCGAATACATCGAAGGCAGCGGCTGGTTCTTCCGTTCCGGTCAGCAAACCTTTGTTTCCTTCGCCATTGACTGCGTAGGCGGCACTTACAAGAACACCTTCCAATTGCAGGACGCCACGCTCGATCTGCGCGCTGTGAATGGCGAGATTACTTCCGTCATCGGCAATGGCTCAGACAGCCGCACCTTGCAGGGCGGTGCCCAGATCATCCTCTCCACCGGCGAAAACACCTCAGGCACCTTCCGCAGCACGATCACTGACAGCACCGATGCCATTGTGGTTGAGCTCTCCACCGGTCACATGGCCAGCAGCAACCTGCAGGGTGGCGACATCGCCATCCGCACCTATCCAAGCGCCAGTTGCACCGTGACAGGCGCTGACAATACCGCGCCGTCCGCGTCGATGACTTCGCCCGCCACGATCGGGGAAGTCTCCGGTGTGCTGACGATGTCGGCCTCGGCATCAGACAACAGCAGCGGTGTGGCAGGCGTCCAGTTTCTCGTCAACGGCTTGCCCTTCGGCCCCGAAGACACCACTGCACCCTATGAGTTGACGAACCTGAACACGCTCACTGCGGCCAACGGCACCTACATCCTGCAGGCGAAAGTACGTGACAACGCCGGTAACACCGCGCGCTCGCGAATCGTGCCCGTTTTGCTGAAGAACCTCAGCAACCCGGCGCCAGATACCAGCCGCCCGTCGATGATGATCACCTCACCGCGCAACAATGTGACGGTGTCGGGCTCGGGCACTGTACAGACTGCTGGCAGCGATACCGGCAGCGGCATCGCCAGCGTCCAGTTCTTCATTGACGGCTTCCCCGTCGGGGCGGCGGACAATA
>JAZKEH010000540.1:15404-16256 GCA_040387155.1 Pseudomonadota bacterium
TCAGTTGAGCGGTGATACTGCAGCACTAGTCAACGGTCCTCACCTGCTGATGGCCAGCGTGCGCGACTATGCCGGCAACAAGGGCAACTCGCCTGGTCTCATCATGAAGGTCAACAACGGCAGCAATCCGCCGGCAGGCCAGATTGAACGCATTGAACAGACCGATGCCGCCGTTACCTATACCGGCACCTGGCTGAACATCAATGATCCACGCCCAAGCGCCGGCTCCGTGCTCGAGTCGAACCTGGCGGGTTCCTCTGCCACGGTGGCGTTCACCGGCACTGGCATCACCTGGATCGGCTTCCGCTGCACCTGCGCAGCCGGTACTGCCCGCCTCTATCTGGATGGCAACTATGTCGGTGCTGCGGACTCCTACGCGGCCACCGAAGAAGCCCAGTCGCATATCTACAGCATCCGTGGTCTGGCCAACGCAGCCCACACACTGAAGATCGAAGTTACCGGCACCTATCACACCGAAGGTGAGACTGCGTACCTGATTGTTGATGCATTCGATATTCACAAGTAAGCACGCCGCTTGTTGGGCGTAGGTCGTATCCGTCAGCAGTTGCAGGTCATTACCCCATACCCTGCACTGCTGACGTTCGCAATTATGGCTCCCGACAGTTGAGCACTGTCATTCAACATTCCTTACAGTGGTCCAACCACGGAGACACGAGATGATTACACCCCTGACAACTTCCGGCCCCGCCCGTTTCGCCAGCCTCACCGCCCTGATGTTGCTGATGCCCGCTTCCGAAGGCATGGCAGCCATTCCCGGTGAACAGCTCAAGGCTTTGCGCAACACGCCGGGAGGTGTCTCCGCTGCTGCACCCGACGGAAGAACGTCAGACG
>JAZKEH010000541.1:0-2460 GCA_040387155.1 Pseudomonadota bacterium
CTGATGCTGGTCTACTTCCACTACACAAGCACCAATGTACTCACATTCAACTACTTCCAGTTGCTCGGTACCGAGATTCCGGAAAACATGAGCATGCTGGTCATGCTGGGCTTCTTCATTGCCTTTGCTACCAAGCTGCCGGCGGTGCCGGTGCACAACTGGCTGCCGGATGCCCACTCACAGGCGCCGACAGCAGGTTCCGTGATTCTGGCGGGCGTACTGCTGAAGACCGGCGCCTATGGCCTGCTGCGCTTCACCGTGCCGTTGTTCCCGGAGGCAAGCGCTGAGTTTGCGCCGGTGGCGATGATCCTGGCGGTTGTCAGCATTCTCTATACCGCGAAGGTCGCATTCGCCCAGACCGATTTGAAACGTCTGATTGCCTATACCTCGGTTAGCCACATGGGCTTTGTGCTGCTAGGCATCTATGCCTGGAACGCACAGGCAGTGCAGGGCGCAGTCATGACGATGCTCGCGCACGGTTTCAGTGCAGCAGCCTTGTTCATGCTGGCAGGTGGTTTGCAGCATCGCATCCATACCCGCGACATGAGCCAGATGGGCGGTTTCTGGGGCGTCGCTCCGAAGATGGCCTTCATGGCGATGTTCTTCACCGTGGCTGCCGTTGGTATGCCTGGTCTTGGCAACTTCGTCGGTGAGTTCCTGGTATTGCTCGGCAGCTTCCAGGTCAACGTGCTGACAACAGCCTTTGCAGCACTCGGTCTGGTGGTGGCGGCGGTGTATTCGCTGATCGTCATCCAGAAAGTGTTCCATGGCAAAAACAAGAACAACTACAAGATGTCCGACCTCAGTGCGATGGAGTTCATCTGTTGCGCACTGATGATGATAGGCCTCATCTGGATGGGCATGTACCCACAGACGATGCTGGACATGGCGCAGCCTTCGCTGCAAAGCCTTAACGTATTGTTCCCAGCCGGCTGATTGCTGACGCTAACGAAGAGAGACAGGCATAAACAATGAGTTCCGCAGCCCTGACAGATTTGCTCCAGATCATTCTGCTGACCGTGACCACGGTGGCAGTAATGGTGACCGCCGGCTTCAAGCGTGATCATGGTTTGATCAACGCGCTGACCCAGTGCGGTTTGTTTGCCTCGTTGTTCATCTTTGTGTTCATCGATCCCGTCACTCCATTGCAGGTGACACCGTTGCTGATGATCGACGAATACACCTTGTTCTTCTCCAATCTGATCATCATCGGTGGCATCGCGGTAACGGCAATGGCCTACCCGTACTTTGAAAAACATCATCAATACAACGAAGAGTTCTATCTACTCGTGCTGTGCGGCACGCTTGGCGGCGTCGTCATGGCGGCCAGCAACCACTTCGTGTCGTTCTTCATCGGCATGGAAATGCTCGGTATCAGCCTGTACGCGATGATTGCCTACCCGATACATGCAACCAAGATCGCCAAGTTCCCGCTGGAAGCCGCCATCAAGTACCTGATCATGTCGGGCATCGCCTCCGCAGTGATGCTGTTTGGCATGGCCTTGATCTACGCAGTTGCCGGCAGCTTCGAATTCTCCGAACTGGCCGCTGCCACCAGCACGCTGGATGCAGGTCTGCAGCCGCTGATGCTCGTGGGTTATCTGATGATTACTGCTGGCATTGCTTTCAAACTGTCGCTGGTGCCATTCCATATGTGGACACCGGACGTTTATGAAGGTGCCCCACTGCCTGTTACCGCTTTCCTCGCTACCGTGTCGAAAGCAGGCATGGTGGCTGTTGCATTGCGTCTGCTGCTCGCAGCAGAAGCCTTCAACTTCAGTCAGCTGACTGTCCTGCTGTCACTGCTGGCAGCCGCATCAATGATCTTCGGCAACCTGCTGGCGGTCATGCAGAGCAACCTGAAGCGTCTGCTGGCGTATTCGTCTATCGCCCATTTGGGTTATCTGTTGGTGGTTGTTATCGCCGCTGCTGCGGTGCCAAGCCTGCTCAGTGTCGAGAGCGTGAGTTATTACATGGCGGCCTACTTCTTCACATCGCTGGGCGCCTTTGCTGTCATCAGCGCACTGTCGAACTCTGGCAAGGAACTGGATTCCATCACCGACTTCCAGGGCCTGTTCTGGCGCAATCCGTGGTTGACCACTGTCATGATCACGATGCTGCTGTCGCTCGCGGGCATTCCGCTGACCGCCGGTTTCATCGGCAAGTTCTACATCTTCACCACTGGTGTAGAAGGGCAGTTGTGGTTCTTGCTGACGGTATTGATCATCGGCTCCGCCATCGGTCTCTATTACTACTTGCGACTGATCTACACGATGTTGCAGGAACCGCACGGCAATCTGAAAGACGATCCCGCCAAGGCAAAACTGCCGATGGGTCTCAACGCCGTCATGGCAGCAATGACTCTGGCGATCATTTATCTCGGCGTTTATCCCACCTCGTTCATCGAAACGCTGCAGAGTCTCGCCAGCACTTTCTAACCAGCTTATCGGAGTGGCCGGT
>JAZKEH010000541.1:2470-4714 GCA_040387155.1 Pseudomonadota bacterium
ACTTGCATAGTTAAAAATACCCTGAGTAGAATCTCCGCCCCGCTGCTAATTGCATGGGCAGAGACACAAATCCCTGCTTTGCGCGAAAAAGCATCGCCAGCTGGTACAGAAAAACATTAGAAAAACCCTGTATCTAACTGATAAATAAGAATATTTGAGGGTATGACCATGGCGGTATACAGCTACGCTCGCACATCTGAAGTGGAAGCAATTGAATCCGGTACCCAATTGGATGAACTGCTCGAAAAGGAGAGTCTCCGTCTGCATACCTATGCCTTGCGCGTAGGTATCCGGGTCAACCAGAACGTCGTCGAACAAGGTCTGCTATGGTCGATGGAACTGTCCGAGCGTCCGGCCTGGCAAAACCTGTTGGGCAAGCTGGAGAACGGTGACATCGTCATCACCTGCACGCTGGAACGCATGTTCAGCAGCTGCGAAGACATGCAGGGCACCCTCAAACTGTTGCGCAAGAAAAAGGTTCGCCTGTTTGTGGTCGATCTCGAAGGCGAGCTGACTAATCCCCAATTCACCCCCTCATTCGACAAAGTGCTGCGCGTATTCCACAGTCTGGAACGCCGCCGCTCCACTGAAAGGATCAAGACGGTCAAACAGAAGCAGCGCAGCAAGGGTCGCTTCCTGGGTGGCAGTCGTCCATTTGGTTACCTCATCCACACCAATGGCCGCCTCATCGAAAATCCGATGGAGCAGAAAGTGCTGAAGCAGATCCTGAAGATGAACTCGCAAGGCAAGAGCCTGCGTGCCATCTCTGCCGAGGTCAGCACACCGGTTATGCCCATCAGCTTCAAGACGGTGCAACGCCTGCTGAAGCGTCACCAGCATGGCGACCATCGTCCGGAAGCAGTGGGCAGCATGGCTGAGGCTGGATGAGCAGCAGCAAGCTGCCGGCAGTATTTATCGGTCTGCGTTATCTGCTGGCCAAGCGCGACAACCGCTTCATCTCCTTTACTTCGCTGGTCTCAATGGCCGGCCTCACCCTTGGCGTGCTTGCGCTGGTAGTGGTGTTGTCGGTCTTCAACGGTTCGCAGGGCGTCATGCGTGACCGCACCCTGATTACTGTGCCCCATGCGGATATCTCTGCCACTCCAGCTTTTCCCGACTGGCCGCAGGCCGTTGAGCTATTGCGACGACAACCGGGTATCACTGCCATTGCTCCCTATACCCAGGTGGAAGCGTTGTTGAGCCAGAAAGGCTATCACCAGGTGACGCAGGTGCGAGGCATCGAGCCGGCCGAGGAAGCGGCAGTGAGTACACTGGCAGAGGTCATGCTGGAAGGCAGTCTTGATCAATTGCAGCCGGGGCAGCAGGGTATCGTGCTTGGTCGCGGTCTCGCCAACAACTTGCGGGTATGGACGGGTAGTGCGGTGAACCTCGTGGTCCCGCAACTCAGCGCCAGTGGCAATCGCGTCACCACCCAGACCTATCGTTTCACCGTGGTGGGAATCTTCGACGTCCAGTTCAATATCGGTGGTGATCTGGCTTATGTGCATCTGCAGGACAGTGCACAGCTGTTGGGCTCGGCCTCGCTGGATTCCGCCGTCCATCTGCGACTGAAGACAGACGACATCAACCTGGCTGATGAGCAGGTTGCCGCCGCACTGGCTACGCTGAAGAGTGAATTGCCCGGCCCCGACTACCGCGGTGAAGACTGGAGCATCACCGAAGCCAGTCTGTTCAATGCGCTGCGGCTGGAAAAATTCATGACGTGGTTGATGCTGATGATGATCGTCGCCATCGGGGCGTTCAACATTGTCTCGACGCTGGTGATGGTCGTCGCCGAGAAGCAGGCCGACATTGCGATATTACGTACGATGGGAGCCGGGCAGGGCACCATACTCGCAATCTTCCTCGTGCAAGGCAGCACGGTGGGTGTCTTCGGCATAACGCTTGGTGCACTGGTCGGCAGTGCCATTGCGACCAACTTCACTGCCATTGCCAGCACGCTGGAGCAACTCATTGCACCCGACAGCCTTTACCTGATCAGCAATCTTCCTGCCGTATGGCAAGCGTCCGACGTGTTGATTACCTGTGGCATTTCATTACTGATCAGCTTCCTCGCTACGTTGTATCCGGCGTGGAAAGCCTCCCGTATCCATCCTGCCCAGGTGCTGCGCTATGCCTGAGATCGTGTTGTCCTGTCATCAGCTCGGCAAGCGTTTTGATCAGGGCGTGCAGTCGCTCGTTGTATTGGCCGATCTTGAACTGAGCGTCGAAGCCGGCGAAAAG
>JAZKEH010000542.1:0-6590 GCA_040387155.1 Pseudomonadota bacterium
TGAAGTGATGCCGCAACTCAAACAGCAACGCATTGCGGTCCACGATGCGATCTATCTCTGCGGTACTGAAGCGCCGCTTGATGGTGCCACGATGTTCATGCACGGCGATCGACGCCGGTACGAAGACACACTCAAGTCCCTCGGTCCAGGCGCGTGCGCCCCATTCGGCGTCTTCCCAGTAGAACGGTGAATAAGCGCGGGAATCGCGCACATATTCCCGCAGCAAATCGGTACGGAACAATGATGAACCGCCGCCTGCATAGAAGCTGCCGCGCGCCATTTGCATGTCACCAGGATCCCTTTCATAGGTCACAGTACGCGCACCGTGTACGTAAAAATCGGACCAGCCGGTTTCCTCGCGCCGCCGTGCGGGATCGGCAAAAAATATCTGGGAAGCAAGCGCGAACGCAGACGGAGTGCGGTATGGCAGCAACTGCTGCAAGGCATCCGGCGCTATACGCATGTCGCTATTGAGCAGATAGACACCGGCATGTTTGACCGCTTGCAGACCAGCTTCGATCGCGCCGTTGAAGCCGAGAGCTTCAGCGGTAAAACGCCAGATGACGGTTGGAAACTGCTGTTGCAGCGCGATGTAGAGCGATGCTTCTGCACCGTTGACCTGCACAATGATTTCAGTGGGCTCGGCCAGCACTGCCACGGCCGCAGTCGCATGCGCCAGCGTAGCTTCCAGCAGATCAGGCGTACCGCTTTCGGGAATCAGTACAGAAACGCCGTTGCCCCACGTGGCTGGCTGACGTCTGAACACATTGCCACGCTGCCAGCGGGCCGCGTGCAGTGCCACGTACAGGGGAAGGAAAGGAAGCCAGGCTTGTAATTTTCGGGTTAGTGATCTGCGGGTCATACCACCGAGTCCGCAATGAAGGGCAACGGCTGCTGCCGTACATGGGCGGCATACAGGCTCAGCGCCTGCTCCGCGAACATGCCACTCCATATATTGGCTTCGGTCTTCCCATCACTGCTGAACCCTACGCTGCCATCGTCGCGCACACGCTGCAACAGCGCTCGCGCCAACCCGTCTGTAGTCTTTTGATAACGACCTGGTTGAGACAGCAACGATTCCAGGAAAATTGCCACGCGCAACGCCTGCGCGATGACGTCGGTGCGGCGCACCTCCGGTGTCTGCAGCGATTCCGGCAATGTGCCGTCAGCGGCCTGTAATGCGCTAATCTGTTCAAACCAGCTTGCGAGCTTTTCAATATCAGCACCCGGACTCAGCAGACAGCCTTCCAGTGCATACAAAGTCGGGTGCAACATATCGATCCCCTGCTGCCCCGCCAATACTGCCTTGTCTTGCAACTCCACCCGGCAGGCCTGCAACAAGCCTGCGTCCAGCGCAACCTGCGAACCCAGCATCAGGATACGACTCGCCGTCTTCGCCGTGAATGCGCCACCACTGGTAGACCAGCGCTGCGGCAGGTCTACCGCCGGCGTCCGCTTGATGCAGACAGCCACACCCTGTTTATCGAGGAAGTGCAGCAACCATTGCTGTAAATCGGCAATCAGTGGGGGTGGGAGTACGGCAAGCTTGCGGTTGCTGACACGCGCCAGCCCGCCAGCAATCATGGCCAGGTCAAAAGCAAACAGTGCGTCATTGCGCCAATCCTGCACCGCGTCATGCAAATAGATTCGTGTCAGCGGCATCCCATCGCTGTGCAGATACCGCTGCAGCCAATCGACTGCTGCCTGTGACGGTGCCTGCAACTCTGCCGCTGACAATGGCAACGACGCGAGCCAGTGCAGATAGTAACCAGTGATTTCGCCATAGACGTAGTGCGCAGCACCATTCGATTGCAGCGTGCCGGCGACCGCGCCGCGATTGTCACCGCCTTGTTGCTGCGCGGGTCCGTGCAACAAAAAATTCCGTAGCAGAAGTGCTTTCTGTTCGGCTGCTGTGGCGAGACTATTCATTGGCGGGGATGTTCACTGACGGGCTGTTCATTGACGGGCTGTTCATTGACGGGCTGTTCATTGAAAAGAATGTTCATTATTGGTTTGTCTATCATGCCGATCATGGCAGTGATTCACGCGAAGCCCACAGCGCTGCAAGCACGCGTCTGGCCGTGTGGCCATCGCCGAAAGGAGCAGCCGCATCGAACCCGCAGGGCTTTGGACGCGCGGCCTGCAATTGCTCACGGCAGGCCTGCAGCAACCGCACAGGATCCGTGCCAATCAGCTGGACTGTGCCGTTCTGCGCTGCTTCCGGTCGCTCGGTTTCAGCACGCGTCACCAACACCGGTGAACCAATATAGGCTGCCTCTTCCTGGATGCCGCCCGAATCCGTCACCACCAGCGCCGCCTCCTGCAACAACGGAATAAAGTTGCGATACAACACCGGTGGCACCGTAAGAATGCGCGCATGACCGCCGAGCAAACGCTGCAACTGCGTGCGCACCAGCGGATTCGGATGCATCGGGCACACGAGACACAGGTCTGGTTCCAGTGCCAGCAGCTCCAGCAATGTCGTGCACACATTCACCAGGCCGTGCTGGTAATTTTCGCGACGATGCAAGGTCATGATGACGAGTCGTTTGCCATGTTCGCGCCATGGGATGTCATGGCCACAGGGCGATTCCAGTGTGAGTCGCAACAAATCGGCGATGCTGTTGCCAACCACATGGATGCTGTCGCTGGCCATGCCTTCGTTGCGCAGATGGGTGGCAGTGCCAGAGGTCGGCGCAAAATTCCAGCGAGCCAACGGCGCAATGCGACGGCGGAAAGGTTCTTCCGGAAAAGGTCGCATTGGGTCGTGCGTGCGCAATCCCGCTTCCAGATGTGCCAGTGGCAAGTTGCAATCGACAGCAGCCAGTGCGCAGGCATAGGCAGTGGAGGTATCGCCCTGCACCAACACAATGTCGGGCCTGTTGGCATGCAGCCACTGGCGGGCGTGACGACGCAGATGATCAACGCTGCGCGATAACGGAGTCCCAGCCGGAATTGGCGTCAGTTCGGCGCCAAGCGGCACGGCAAGGTGGGCAAGCGTCTCCGCTACCATCACTGGATGTTGTCCGCTGGACACCAACTGAAGATCGAACCGCGGATCCTGTTGTGCTTCCATGCTTAATGATGCGAGCTTGAGACACTCCGGTCGGGTACCGGTGAAGCAGGCCACTCGCAAGGTGGCTAAACTAGAACTGGACATGAGGGCTTCTGATATCTGATATCTTTTCGATTCTAACCGATATACGCCGATGTTTTGGAACAGTAATTACCCCGCTTTCCACATCCCCGAACAGTAAATTCACAGTCCTTGCAGGCGACGGGATATTTTCCCGGGTTTGCTCGCAACGCCCTTCTCAGCGCTTCTGCGGCTCACTATGGCGATACGGTTACTGTGACCCGGTGGATCCGGAATCCTTCACATCCTGCTGCAGCAACGAGCGCAACTCATCCGCCGCCTGCTGAGCTGACTGGATCATCGAACTCTGGTCATCCACGATAGCAGCCTGCTGCTCGACCAGCTTCTGGTCCTGCCGCTGGAAGGTGGCAACAGTGTGTTCAATTTCATCCTCGTCCAGGCCCAGGCCGGCCAACACGCCGCGTGTGAACATCAACGAGGAATACAGCATTTCGCGAGTGACAAAGTCGACGCCAAGTTCGCGCAGGCGAATCTCATGGAAGCGGTTGCGGGCACGGGCAAAGATGCGCAGCTGTGGATAGTGTTTCTTGACGAGCAGGACGACGGCAATGCTGGACTCAACATCATCGACACAGAGAGCCAATACCTTGGCCGAGCCAGCCTGGGCTTTTTCCAGCAGCGAATGCTTGGTGACGTCACCGAAATAAACCATGTTGCCGAAACGGCGCACCAGCTGTACCTGTTCCGGGTTGCGGTCGATGGCGGTGTAGCGGATCCCGCGTGCATTCAGCACGCGGCCCAGGATCTGGCCGAAGCGGCCGAAGCCGAAGATAAGGATCTCCTGGGCCTGACCGGTTGGCAACAGACTGACCAGCTCCGCCTCCGTCAGTGTCGTCGGCGGCACCAGCATGGCCGTCAGCTTCAGCACCAGCGGCGTCAGCGCCATGCTCAGTGTCACGATCAGGATCAGCAGATCTTTCTGTTCAGTGGCCACAATCCCCATCGACGCCGCGAGCGTAAACAGCACGAAGGCGAACTCGCCGCCCTGACACAAATAGGCGGCGAAGCGCAGCGCATTCGGCTTCGTCAATTCGAAACTGCGACCGATCAACAACATCAGCGCAAGTTTGATCAACAGCAACAGCACTACGCCGGCGAGTACCTGCAGCGGCAGTTCCAGCAACACGCCTGCATTGGTCGACATGCCGACAGCCATGAAGAACAACCCAAGCAGCAGCGACTTGAAGGGTTCAATGTCAGCTTCCAACTGGTGGCGGTAT
This sequence comes from Pseudomonadota bacterium, assembly GCA_040387155.1. GTDB lineage: Bacteria > Pseudomonadota > Gammaproteobacteria > Pseudomonadales > Pseudohongiellaceae > CAILUG01. The sequence goes on from JAZKEH010000542.1 coordinate 4,378, forward strand.
TCGGAATCCGCTACCAGCACACCGGCGACGAAGGCACCGAGGCCCATCGACAGGCCGATGCTTTCCATCGCCAATGCGGCGCCAAGTACAAGCAACAGGGCTGACGCAGTAAAGGCTTCCTGCACCCGACTCCACGCAATCAGTCGCAGAAACGGCAGCAGCAGAAAACGGGCGGCAATGACAAAGGCGACAAAGAGTCCCGCTGACTGCCACCATGGCAACGCATGTTCCGCCGCAGCAATCGCACCTGGTGCGGCCAGCAACGGCAATATGGCAAGGAAGGGAATTACAGCGAGATCCTGGAACAGCAACACACCGAAGGCGAGACGCCCATGCTGGCTGTTGAGTTCATCGTTGTCGGCCAGCAGGCGTAATGCAAACGCGGTGCTCGACAGCGCGAGGCCAAAGCCGATGACAAGAGCGGTCTGCCATTGCAACCCGAACCACAGCAACAACAGCGCCAGCACCACGGTGGTGGCAATTACCTGCACACTGCCAGCACCGAAGATTGATGCTCGTAGCGCCCACAGACGTCGCGGCTGCAGCTCAAGGCCGATAATGAACAGCAGGAACACCACGCCAATCTCGGCAAAGCCCAGCACATCTTCCGGGTCATTGATCAGCGCGAAGCCCCACGGCCCCACCAATACACCGGCGCCAACGAACGCCAGCACCGAGCCGACCCGCGAATAGCGGCCAAGCGGTGCCGCCAGGGCTGCCGTCAGCAACAGCAGCGTGATTTCGACCAACAGGTTCATCAGGAGACTCTCGGAAAACTGGCTAGAACACTACGTTGGCTTCGGCATCCTGCCAATTCGCGTCGTGGGTGAACCAGCCAGCATAGGTATAGCGCTGACCACGCACGACACGCGTAACGCCATGCACATAGTCGCAACCGGCGCCAAACAACACCAGCAGCCCGGGTTCTGGTTTCACCCGCACACCATGGCCGGGGAAGAAGGTCTCGCCGCCTTCATAGTCGTCATTGAGATAGAGAATCGATGAGTACGCGCGATGCGCCGTATTGTTCGGCGTGCCTTCAGGATTGATGTTGTCCGCATGCGGCGTCAATTCAACACCGGGCGGCCAGTGCACGAGCTGGGCAGTATCGGAATAGAGAAAGCGATCCGGACTGAAACGTTCCATCAGTTTCAGTGTGCTGAAATGACGAATCTGTTGCATCAGCCGCAACGCGGCAACTTCGCTACGGGGAATCTGGTTGGACCAGATGAAGCGACCGTCCCAGTACTTGTCACTGGTGCGGGTAGCCGCCGTACGATTCCATTCAAAGCATTCGACCAGCAGCTTGCACTGGTCGCGATTCAACAGACCCGGTACAAAAATGATGTGCGGATGTGGCTGCGTCGCCGACCAGTACGGAAACTGGCCAGCGTCGCCTTCCCACCAGCGATACTCGCCGGCCCGCGGTTCAAAAATGTGACTGTTCGGGCGTAGCTGGCAAGCCATGCATTCTCCATGCAGTGTCGCTGGCGGTCCGCGTTGGCGGCTGCGTCTTACTTGTGAGCGACCTTGGCGCGTTCGATCGCTTCGACAATGTACTTGCGCGCCACTTCTGCATTACCCCACTCACCAATCTTCACCCACTTGCCGGGCTCAAGATCCTTGTAGTGCTGGAAGAAGTGCGCCACCTGCATCAGCGTGATCTCTGGCAGGTCGTCGTAGTTGTGAATGCCGTCATAGCGTTTGGTCAGATGCGACGAAGGTACTGCGATGACTTTCTCGTCGCCACCCGCATTGTCTTCCATCCGCAACACGCCGATGGGTCGCACGTTGATGACGCAACCGGGCACCAGTGGGCGGGTGTTGCAGATCAACACGTCGATCGGGTCGCCGTCATCCGACAGTGTGTGCGGAATGAAGCCGTAATTGCCGGGATAGGTCATCGGCGTATACAGGAACCGGTCGACGACGAGCGCACCGGATTCCTTGTCGAGTTCGTATTTGATGGGCTGGCCGCCAATCGGGACTTCGACCAGGACATTCACATCGTGGGGTGGGTTTTTGCCAATCGATATTGCTTCAACGCGCATGGGGCACCTTCGGGGTAAAACGCGCATTTTATCGATGATGCTGTGATGGAGCACTGATTGATTTGCGGGATTTCATGCTCTGAGCAAGGCCCGAGGTGGCGACAGGCTTGGGGCACGCACAAGTACGTCCCTGTAGCTCTCTCAGGCCATCCATGGCCTTCG